>CAIKKO010000310.1 GCA_903828025.1 uncultured Sphingomonadales bacterium | reverse complement strand
GGGGATCACCGCCGTCATCGGTGCGATGCCATCGACGTTCACTTCGCCGAGCTGCTCGACCCAGGCGAGAATGCCGTTGAGTTCGGGCACCATGGCCGCGATCTCTCCGTCGGTTACCTTGATACGGGCCAGCGCGGCGATCTTGGCCACAGTGGCGGTGTCTACGGACATGCCGGTCTCTTTCACCTGATGTCAGGGCCGGATACGGCGCAGGCCGCCCCGGCTGGGGAACACGTCTGGGCTAGCATCGCGCCCAGCCTGCTTCAAGCCGGACGCATCAGCAATCGGGGGCCCTGTCGTAGCTGCGGCGTCAGGGCTGCGGCATCGCCTCGCCGCCCGGCCCGGCTTCAGCGGCACCAGCCCCGGCCCCGGCTCCGGCACCACCATGCGGCGCGCCGCCCATTTGCTGGCGCATTTGCTGCAGCATCTGGCGCTGCTGCTCGATTTCCGCCGCGCTCTTGAAATCGACCAGTTCAACTTCGAACACCAGATCGCTATTGGCGGGGATCACGACTTCGCCGGTCGCCTGATTCTTCTGCTCCTGCGCGCCATAAGCCATGGCGGCGGGGATAAGCAGCTTGTACTTGCCGCCGCGCTGCATCTTCTGCAGCCCCTGGCTGAAGCCGGGGATCACGCCTTCGACCGGCATGGCGACCTTCTGGCCCTTGTCGAATTCCTTGCCGTTCGGCAGGTGGCCGGCATAGTTGACCAGCACGACATCGCCGAGCGTGGGCGATGGGCCGCTGCCCGCCTTTTCGGTTTCCACCACGAGGCCCTGATAGCGCACGGCCCAAGCCGTCGCGCCGCCGATCAGCAGCGCGAGGATCACGCCAAGCCAGATCCTGGTGAGCGAGCCCTTGGCAACGGACTGCAGCGGAACGCGGGTGATTTCCGACATGTTTTCCCCTTTGCGGGCCAAGTCGGGCCCGGTTATTCAGTGGCCCATACCGCCGCTGGCATGGGCCAGACAAGCGAAAGGGCGCCGGAATGACGGCGCCCTCTTGGTCCAGCGGGGCCGGTATCGCAAGAGGCTAGCGACCCGCTTTGGATGGGGCCGCCAGAGTCTTACTTGCCGCCGTCGCGCTCGAGGCGCTTGCGTTCCATCTTGCGGGCGCGGCGAACCGCAGCCGCCTTTTCACGGGCACGCTTTTCCGACGGCTTCTCGAAGTGACGGCGCAGCTTCATCTCGCGGTACACGCCCTCACGCTGCAGCTTCTTCTTAAGCGCGCGAAGGGCCTGGTCGACATTGTTGTCGCGAACGAGAATTTGCATAAACCGCTACACCTCAATGCTGATGGCGAGAGCCCGCTTGCGCGCGGGAATCACCTGAATTGCAGAAATACGAATTGCGCCGAATCCGAAAGGATCGGCTCGATTGACGGGCCCGCTATCAAATGAGGCCCGCCAAGGCAAGCAAACTCGTGCAATTGGCGCATGTCTGGTTTAGGGGCCGGAAGATGAACCCAACCCCAACATGGTTTGCATCCGGCCTCGCCAGCCTGAGCCCAAGCGTTCTCGTCGCCAGCGGCGGCGCGCTCGGTGCATGGCTGCGCTATATGACCACGCGCGCTTTTGCCACCGTTTTTGGCCCGAGCGCCTCCGCGTTCCCCTGGCCGACGCTTACCGCCAATGTGCTCGGCAGCGCCGCGATGGGCCTGCTGATCGGCTGGCTGGCGCGGCATGGCGGGGCCAGCGAGGCGTGGCGTCTGCTCCTTGGCGTTGGCGTGCTCGGCGGCTTCACCACCTTTTCCTCGTTCGCGCTGGAATTCGCCGTCTTTGTTGAACGCAATCAGATCGGGATCGCCGCGCTTTATGTTGCGGCATCGCTCGGCGCGGGGTTCGCCGCGCTGTTTGCCGGCCTCTGGCTGACGCGGGTGGCGGCATGACCGCTGCTTCTTCCGTGGACGAGGGCGACGTCCGCCAGTTCACCGTCACCAAGGACGATGACGGGGTGCGGCTGGACCGCTGGTTCAAGCGCAACCTGCCCGCGGTCGGCTTCGCCACCGTCTCGCGCTGGGCGCGCACCGGGCAATTGCGCGTCGATGGCAAGCGCGCCGATGTCGATACCCGGCTCGAAAAAGGCCAGGTCTTGCGCGTGCCGCCGGGCGGCTCTGCGCCACCAGGGATCAAGAGCGCGCGCCCCAAGCAACCGCTGACCGACGAGCAGATCGCGCTGGCCGATTCCATGGTGCTGACCAAGGACCGCGCCGCCATTGTGCTCAACAAGCCGCCGGGCCTCGCCACGCAAGGCGGCAGCGGCACGCACGAGCATGTCGACGGGTTGCTCGATGCCTATGCCGAGGAGCGGGGCCCCCGCCCCCGCCTGGTCCACCGGCTCGACAAGGACACCTCGGGCGTGCTGCTCATCGCGCGCACGCCCGGCAGCGCGGCGTTCTTTTCCAAGCGCTTTTCGGGGCGGACCGCGCGCAAGATCTACTGGGCGCTGATCACCGGCGTGCCCGATGTGAAGGACGGGCTGATCGAACTGCCGCTGGCCAAGCAGCCCGGCACCGGCGGCGAGAAGATGATGGTCGACGAGACCGAGCACGGCCAGTCCGCCCGCACGCGCTACCGCGTGATCGGCCGCGCGGGCAATGCCGCCTGCTGGGTCGAACTGCAGCCGCTGACCGGGCGCACGCACCAGTTGCGCGTGCATATGGCGGCGATCGGCCACCCCATCGTGGGCGACGGCAAGTATGGCGGGCAGGCCGCGTTCCTTACCGGTTCGATCAGCCGCAAGATGCACCTCCATGCCCGCCGCCTGCGGATCGAGCACCCCGAAGGCGACCTCATCGACGTAACCGCGCCGCTGCCCGATCACTTCGCGGCGAGCATGGCGCAGCTGGGCTTTGACGAAGCGGATGGCGATCTGCCGCTGGAGCCGATCAAGCTGATCCCCGAAAAAGTCATCGAGAAACGTGCGGCCAAGGCTTATGCCAAGGAATACCGCAAGGAACGCCGCGGCGAGCGCCGCAAGCGCGCCGATGCACCGCCGAGCGGACGCAGCGCGCCGAAAGTCCGCGCCGAAGTCAAGAAAGGCCCGGGCAGCAAGGCCCCAACCGGCACCGCCTTGGCGCGGGCTTCGGCCGGGCGCGCTTCGGCGGAGCGCAATGCCGCCGAGCGCGCGGCCAACGGCGGCAAGCCCGTGCGGCGTGCACCCGCTGCAAAACCGGGCGGCAGCCCTGCGGGCGGGGGGAGGCCCCCTTCAGGCGCAGGTCCGAAGAGCGGGACGCCGCGCCGCAGCCCGAGGGTCTGATGCATCCGAATCCCTCCTTCCGGACCGAGGATCGCGCGCTGTTTGAAGCGCTGATCACCGAAACCGGGTTCGGCACGGTGTTCCTCACCACGCCCGATGGCCCGCGCGTCGCGCATGTGCCGCTGCTGCTCACCGAAACGGGCACGCTGCGCTTCCATCTGGCGCTCGGCAATGCGCTGACCCGGCACCTCGATGGCGCGCAGGCGCTGGCAGTGGTGAACGGGCCAGACGGTTATATCTCGGCGCGCTGGTATGCGGACCCGGATCAGGTGCCAACGTGGAACTACATCGCGCTCGAGATGGAAGGCCCGGTGCGGCGCATGGACCGCCCCGAACTGCTCACTTTGCTTGAGGACGTTTCCGCGCATCACGAAGCGCGCATCGCCGATGGCACGCCCTGGACCATGGACAAGATGGCGCGGATCAAGCGCGAGCGGATGATGGACATGATCGTCGGCTTCGAGTTGACCGTCGAAGCTTGGCGGCCCACGTTCAAGCTTTCGCAGAACAAGTCTGCCGAGGAACGTGCGCGGATGATCGCAGGCCTGAAAGCCGCTGGCAGCCACGCGATTGCCGCGCTGATGGAGCAGCTTGGCGTATGAGTCTGCGTCTCGCCATTTTCGATTGCGACGGCACGCTGGTCGATAGCCAGGCCGATATCTGCGCGGCGATGGATGCGGCGTTCGTCACGGCAGGCCTTGTCCCGCCTGACCGCAACGCCACGCGCCGCATTGTCGGCCTCTCCCTGCCCGAGGCGATGCGGCGGCTGTGCCCGGAGGGGAGCGAGCGCGACCACATCGCGCTGGCCGACCACTACCGCGATGCCTTCCGCACGCGACGTGCGGCGGGTCAGGTGGCCGAGCCGCTTTATGAGGGCATCGCCGCGCTCATCGAAGAGCTGGCGGGCGCAGGCTGGCTGCTTGGCGTGGCGACGGGCAAGAGCGACCGGGGGCTGGTGCACTGCCTCGAAACGCATGGCCTCACCGGGCACTTCGTCACGCTCCAGACCGCCGACCGCCACCCGTCCAAGCCGCACCCAAGCATGATCGAGGCCTGCCTTGCCGCAACGGGCGCGGCGATGAGCGAAACCGCAATGATCGGCGACACCGCATTCGATATGGCCATGGCGGTCAACGCCGGGGTGCGCGCCATCGGGGTGGACTGGGGCTATCACCACCCGCGCGATCTGGTCGAGGCGGGGGCGGAAGCCGTCGCCGGATCAATCGCCGAGCTGCGTCTCCTGCTCAAGGGCATGGAATGATGGCAAACAACAGTGGGGACGATTCATCACCCCTCCCCTTCAGGGGAGGGGCCGGGGGTGGGGGCTCGCCGGCAGACGCCGCGTTGGCGGATAGCCCCCACCCCAACCCCTCCCCTGAAGGGGAGGGGCTTGATCGGTTCGATCCCGCTGCCGCGCGCTTTGCCGTGCTGCAACTCGTGCGCCTGTCCGGCGCGCTGCTGGCGCTGGCCGGGGTGCTGGTGATTTCGGGCAAAATCGGCTGGCTGCCCAAGCTGCCCGAAGCGGTGGGTTATGTGCTCGTCGGGGCGGGGCTGATCGACTTCTTCGTCCTGCCGCCCTTGCTCGCCAAGCGCTGGAAGAGCCAGCCGTGAAGCGGTTCTACAAGGCTGTGACGGTGGCGGCGGAGGCCGGTGGTTTTCGCGTGCAGCTCGATGGGCGCGGCATCCGAACAGTCGGCGGCCGCGCGCAGATCGTGCCGAGCGCAGCGCTGGCCGAGGCGCTCGCCGCCGAATGGGCCGGACAAGCCGACGAGATCGACCCCGCCGCCTTCGTGCT
This sequence comes from uncultured Sphingomonadales bacterium, assembly GCA_903828025.1. GTDB lineage: Bacteria > Pseudomonadota > Alphaproteobacteria > Sphingomonadales > Sphingomonadaceae > Novosphingobium. Next base: position 5,741 of record CAIKKO010000310.1, on the reverse strand, counting down.
GCGCGACCTGACGGACTATGCGCTCGATGTCGTGGAGGCCGGCAAGGCCGGGGTGATCGAGGAACTCGCGCCCTACGGCGAGACTGATACGCTGTGCTACCGCGCCGAGCCGGACGAGGCGCTGGGCGTGCGCCAGCGCGCGGTGTGGGAGCCGCTGCTCACCGCCGCCGAGGCGCGCTGGCACGTGCGCTTCGTGCGTGTGGCCGGGATCATCCACAAGCCGCAGCCGCCCGAAACGCTGGCCCGGCTGCGCGACGAACTGGGCACGCTCGATGCGTACGCCCTCGCCGCGCTGCGCAACACCGCCGCCCTCGCCGCCTCGCTCGTGCTGGGCCTGAAAGCGCTGGAGCCCAGCGCGGATCTGGACGCGCTATGGGACGCGGCCAATCTGGAGGAAGACTGGCAGGCAGAACTCTGGGGCAAGGACGCCGAAGCGTTGGAGCGCCGCGCCCGCCGCCACGCCGCTTTCGCGGCGGCAGCGCGGTTTGCTGCGCTGGCGCGGGGGTGAGGGCGCGGGGGCTGAGGGCGCGGGCTCACCCCACCCAGTCAGCCACTTCACCCGCGACCTTGTTCGCCGCCTCGTTCAACGCAGGCCCGAGCGATGCGCCGTCCGGCTTCACGCCAGGCACGCGCGCCTCGAAGCGCTTCGTTTCGATCTTGCCGCCGCCGGTGAGCTTGAGGCCGTCGAACCGCACCACGGCATTGCGGGTGCGGGCATCGAAGCCCAGCATCAGCAGTCGCCCGCCAAGGCGGAGGCCGCTGCCGGTGCCCGCATCGTCGGCGCGCTTGATGCCGCCTTCGACCACCAGCCGCTGCCCCCGCGTGCGCAGTGTTTCGGCCAGCAAGTGCTGGAACTGGCGCGAGGGGCGCTCGACCCACATCGTGCCTTTGACATAGGCGATCTGCGCATCGTCGATCTGCACCGGCACGCGCAGCACCGTCACCGCCGCATCCGCTTCCGGTTCCAGCACGACCAGCGCGTCCGAAAGCTTGCCGGAAGCCCCGGTGCCGACCGCAGGAGCCGCATCGGCGGTGAGGCTGAGCAGCGTGCCCGGCGGCTTGCTGCCAATATTGACGCAGCCCGTGAGCGCCAGCGTGAGCAGCGGAACGAGGAGGCGCTTGGGGATCATGAGCATGGCTCCTCGCATCATGGCCGAATTCATGGCCGAATTCATGGCTTGTAGTCCGGCAGGCGCGGGCTGCCGACAATGCTGCTGACACCGTGGTCGGCAATCTTGTCGGTCACCGCGCGCAGCGAGCGGGTCGCCGCCTCGAAATCGCGCACGGCAGCTTCGGTCGCGGGCAAAGTGCGGTCATTGAGCTGGCGCGCAGCGGGCCGCACGTCGGCCAGCGTGGCCTGCAGTTCGTCCGCCGCCGCTTTGACCGAGCCGAGCGTGACGCGCAGTTGCTTGGCGACGCCGTTGGTCGGATCGTTGATCGCGCTATCGGTTGAGCCTGCCAGCTTGTCGACGCTCTGCAAAGTGGTGGTGGCCTGCTTGAGCGTGACCTGCAGTTCCTCAAGCGAGCGCTTCACTTCGGGCGAAGCGCTGGCAAGATTGCCGGTCAGCGCATCGGTGTGCGCCAGAATGTTAGCGAAGGCCTTCTGGTTCTGATCGGACAGCACCAAAGTCAGCCGCTCGCTCAGCGTGGCGAGGCGTTCAAGCAGCAGCGGCGCGTTCGAGAGGATTTCGCCGAGCCCGCTGCGCTTGGTTGGGATCACCGGGGCACCAGCCGGGCCTGGCTCATTAATCGGCGGCGCACCCTTGACCGCGCCGGACAGCTGGATCGTCGAGACGCCAGTGAAGCTGCCCTGCAGGCTGGCGGTGGTCCCCTGGAGGATCGGCACTTTCTGATCGACCTTGATCCGCACCCGCACGAAGCTCGGGTCCTTCTCCCACAGCGAGATATCCTTGACCTGCCCAGCAGGCACGCCGGAATAGGACACTTCCGAGCCTTTGGCGACGCCATCGACCGACTGCTTGAAGAAGATGTCGTACTCGTTCTGCTCGTGCTGGCTGAGCCGGGCGAGCCAGATCAGCAACGCGGCCAGCGCAGCCAGCAGCAGGATCGTCACGATCCCCACCCAGATGTGATTGGCGCGCGTTTCCATCGGCTTTCCCTATGCCTGCTCTGCAGCTATGCCAAGTGGGGCAGGTATCGCCGCCCCACCATGCCGGTCCTGCCGCTCGTTCGCTGCCAGCGCCGCGCGGCCGCGCGGGCCGTTGAAGTAGTCCTTGATCCACGGGTGATCGGTGGCGAGCAGTTCGGGGATCGTGCCCACCGCGATCACGCGCTTGTCCGCGATCACCGCCACCCGGTCGCAAATCTCGTACAGCGTATCGAGATCGTGGGTGATGAGGAACACGGTGAGCCCCAGCGTTTGCTGCAGGCTGCGGATGAGTTGATCGAACGCCGCCGCGCCGATGGGATCGAGCCCGGCGGTCGGCTCGTCCAGAAACAGCAGTTCGGGATCGAGCGCGAGCGCGCGGGCAAGGCCGGCGCGCTTCTTCATGCCGCCCGAAAGTTCGCTGGGATACTTGCTCGTGGCCTCCGCCGGGAGGCCCGAGAGCAGGACTTTGTAGCGCGCGATCTCGTGGCGCAATTCGTCGTCGATCTCGGGATAGAACTCGCGCAGCGGCACTTCGACGTTTTCCGCCACGGTCAGCGTGGAAAACAGCGCGCCGCCCTGAAACAGGATGCCCCAGCGGCAGCGGATGTCGATATCGTCATCATCGCGCGCATCGGTGATCGGGCTGCCGAGCACCTCGATCTCGCCCGCCTCGGGGATCTGCAGGCCGATGATCGAGCGCATGAGCACCGATTTGCCCGTGCCCGAGCCGCCGACAACGCCGAGAATTTCGCCCTTGCGCACATCGAGATCGAGGTTTTCGTGGACAGTGTGCGGCCCGAACACGTTCTTCAGGCCGCGCACGCGGATCGGGAACAAGTCGGATTCGCTGCCGAGCGGCGCGGGTTCGGCGCAGGCGGTTTCGGCGGTCATCCCCAGCCCACTTCGGAGAAAAACACCGCGAAAAACGCATCGAGCACGATCACCATGAAAATCGCCATGACCACCGCCGCCGTTGTCCGGGTGCCGACCTCTTCGGCATCGCTCTTGACCTGGAGGCCCTGATAACAGCCCGATGTGGCGACAATCAGGCCGAACACCGGGCCCTTGATCAGAGCGACCCAGACATCGTGCAACGGCACGACTTCCTGAATACGCGCAAGGAACGTGAAAAACGGAATGCCGAGCGTCAGCGCCGAAAGCGCCGCGCCGCCGATGATGCTGATCGCCGCCGAATAGATCCCGAGCAGCGGCATCATCAGCATTGTGGCCAGCAGGCGCGGGATCACCAGCGCCTCAACCGGCGAGACGCCGATGGTGCGCATTGCGTCGATTTCCTCGGTCAGCTTCATCGTGCCAAGCTGCGCGGCAAAGGCCGATCCGGAACGACCCGCGACCATGATCGCGGTCATCAGGATGCCCAGCTCACGCATCGAGAGCCGGCCGACGAGGTTCACCGTATAGATCTCCGCGCCGAACTGGCGCAGCTGCACCGCGCCCTGCTGTGCGATGACGATGCCGACAAGAAAGCTCATCAGCGCGATGATCGCGAGCGCGTTGACCCCCATCAGCTCCATCTGATGCACCAGCGCGCGCACGCGGAAGCGCACGGGATGCCGCAGGATCGCCCCGGAGGCGAGCACGACCTGACCGAGAAATCCGAGCACGAGAAGGATGCCCTGCCCCAGATCCGACATCACGATGCCGACATGTTCGGGCACGCGCAGCAGCACGGGCAGGCGCGGCGGGGTGACCGCGGCGGTGTTGTCATCGACATGGCCAAGCGCGCCGATCAGCCGCTGCGCCTCTGCCGAAGCGCCGACAATCCGCGCACCGAACTGCTGCGAAAGCCGCCATGCAGTCCACGCGCCCACCGTGTCGATGCGCGGGGACGCGCTGAGATCAATCGCGGCAATCGGGCCTTCGAGCGCGCGCAGCCGGTGATCGACCGCGCCGATCGAGGAAACGAGCAAGGGGCCGGTGAACACCAGCGTGATGGCCCCCTCAGCGCCGGGCTCGGTGGTAAAATCGGCTGTTGCCCGCATCAATTGGTACCATGCGGGAAATCCGCAAGGCCCGCAAGCGCGTCTGGGTGCTTGCGGGCGCAAGCTCTGGATGGCAAGGCCCCGCATCATGACCGACGCCACTATTCCAGAGCCCGAAGCGCTCGCCAAAACGTTCGAGCCCGCCGCCATCGAAGCCAAGTGGTATGCCCACTGGGAAACGCAGGGCCTGTTCCGGCCCGAGCGCCCGGACGCCGCGCCCTTCACCATCGTGAACCCGCCGCCCAACGTGACCGGCTCGCTCCATATCGGCCACGCGCTGGACAACACGCTGCAGGACGTGGTGATCCGCTATGAACGCCTGCGCGGCAAGGATGCGCTGTGGGTGGTCGGCACCGATCACGCGGGCATCGCCACGCAGATGGTGGTCGAACGGCAGATGGAGGCGCGAGAGGACAAGCGCACCAACTATTCGCGCGAAGCCTTCATCGAAAAGGTGTGGGAGTGGAAACGCGAGAGCGGCGGCACCATCACCGGCCAGCTGCGGCGGCTGGGCTGCTCGATGGACTGGAGCCGCGAGCAGTTCACGATGGACCCGCACTTCACCAAGGCGGTGGTGAAGGTGTTTGTCGATCTGTATAATCAGGGCCTGATCTACCGCGACAAGCGGCTGGTGAACTGGGACCCCAAGCTCAAGACCGCAATCTCGGACCTTGAGGTCGAGACGCGCGAAGTGAAGGGCCATATGTGGCACTTCAAGTATCCGCTCGCGGGCGGTGAGACGTATACTTATGTCGAGCGCGATGCCGATGGCGCGGTCGTGTTCGAGGAAGAGCGCGACTATATCGCGATTGCCACCACCCGGCCCGAGACGATGCTGGGCGACGGCGCGGTGGCGGTGCATCCGGGCGATACGCGCTATGCGCCGATCGTGGGCAAGCTCTGCGAAATCCCGGTCGGCCCCAAGGAGCACCGGCGGCTGATCCCGATCATCACCGACGAATATCCGGACCCGGCGTTTGGATCGGGCGCAGTGAAGATCACCGGCGCGCACGACGAGAACGACTTCGGCGTGGCGCAGCGCAATGGTATTCCGATGTACCGCCTGATGGACGAAACTGCGACGATGCGCGCGGATGGCGCGCCTTATGCCGAAACGGCGGAGCGCGCGAAGGCGATTGCGGCGGGCGGCGGCGCGAGCGCGGCGGAGATCGACGCGCTCAATCTGGTGCCCGAAGCCTATCGCGGGCTGGACCGGTATGAGGCGCGCAAGCGTGTGGTGGCGGATATCGACGCCGATGGCCTGATGATCAAGGTCGAGGACAAGATCATCATGCAGCCCTTCGGCGACCGCGGCGGCGTGGTGATCGAGCCGATGCTGACCGACCAGTGGTATGTCAACGCGGGCGAACTCGCCAAAGCGCCGATGGACGCGGTGCGTTCGGGCGCGATCGAGATCGTGCCGAAGACCTGGGAGAAGACGTTCTTCAACTGGATGGAGAATATCCAGCCATGGTGCGTGAGCCGCCAGCTGTGGTGGGGACACCGGATCCCGGCTTGGTATGGCTCGGACGGCCAGTGCTACGTGGCCGAGAGCGAGGCGGAAGCGCAAGCCAAGGCGGGGGCTGATGTCACTCTGGCCCGCGACGAAGACGTGCTCGACACCTGGT
>CAIKKO010000309.1 GCA_903828025.1 uncultured Sphingomonadales bacterium | reverse complement strand
GCCGTTCAAGCTCGACGAAGTGCGTGAAGCGCTGTCCGGGCTGGGCGTTGCAGGGATGACGGTGTCGGAAGTGAAAGGTTTTGGCCGTCAGAAAGGCCAGACCGAGATCTACCGCGGCGCCGAATACACCACGAACATGCTGCCCAAGGTGAAGATCGAGATCGCTGCGAGCGACGATCTGGCGCCCCAGATCATCGAGATGATCCAGCAGACAGCCAGCACCGAGGCGATCGGCGACGGCAAGATCTTTGTTCTCGATCTTGCCTCTGCCACTCGCATCCGCACCGGTGAAACCGGGGATACCGCGCTGTGAGCGCGCGCAACGCGGGGGCCGCGACTTCTGACATGAGGGGAACTTCAATGATCCGTAAGATGATCGGCGGGGTAGCTGGCGCGTGGCTCGCGCTGGGTGCTGCCACAACCGCCTTTGCCCAGACGGCACCAGCTTTGGTCGATGTAGCCAAGCTGGTTGGCGACAAGCAGGTCGCGGCCGAAGCGGCCCTGACCAACAAGGGTGACACCACCTGGATGCTGGTTTCCTCGGTGCTCGTCCTGATGATGAGCGTTCCGGGCTTGGCGTTGTTCTATGGCGGTTTGGTCCGCACCAAGAATATGCTCTCGGTGCTGATGCAAGTGTTCATGATCGTTTCGATCACCGGCCTGCTCTGGGCCACGTATGGTTACTCGCTGGCGTTCACCGGCGGCTCACCGTTCATCGGCGGGTTCAGCAAGATCCTGATGGCTGGCGTTACCAGCGGCACGTATGCCGTGACGTTCTCGAACAACGTCTACATCCCCGAACTCAGCTATTTCGTATTCCAGATGACCTTCGCCATGATCACCCCGGCGCTGTTCATCGGGTCGTTCGCGGAACGCTTCAAGTTCACCCCGCTCATGCTGTTCGTGGTGCTGTGGTCGACGTTCGTCTATTATCCTATCGCGCACATGGTGTGGTACTGGGCGGGTCCGGACTTCCTCTACACGAACACGAACGATGCCGGCTTCCTCTGGGGCAAGGGCGCGCTCGACTTCGCTGGTGGCACCGTGGTGCACATCAACGCCGGTATCGCGGGTCTCGTCGGCTGCCTCCTGATCGGCAAGCGTCTGGGCTATGGCAAAGAAGCCACCCCGCCGCACTCGCTGACCATGACCATGATCGGTGCCTCGCTGCTGTGGGTGGGCTGGTTCGGCTTCAACGCCGGTTCCAACCTCGAAGCCAACGGCGTGGCTGCGGTAGCCTTCGTCAACACGATGCTCGCCACGTGCGCTGCTGCGGTCAGCTGGGCAATTGTTGAACAGATCGTCCACAAGAAGCCCTCGATGCTCGGTGCAGCCTCGGGTGCAGTTGCCGGCCTCGTCGCGATCACCCCGGCTTCGGGCTATGGCGCGCCGATGACCTCGATCGTGCTCGGCCTGATCGTTTCGCCGCTGTGCTTCTTCTTCGTCAGCACGGTGAAGAGCAAGTTCAAGTACGACGATACGCTCGATGTGTTCGGTGTGCACTGCATTGGTGGTATCACCGGCGCTCTTGCGACGGGCATCGTTGCCTCGCCCGCTCTCGGCGGCCAGGGCGTGATCGATTACACCAAGTTCCCGTCGGCCCCTGCTGCCACGTATGACATCATTGCCCAGCTGCAGGTGCAGGTTGAGGCCGTGCTGCTCACGCTGGTCTGGTCGGGGCTCGGGACCGTCGTGATCTGGTTCGTGCTCGACAAGCTGCTCGGCATGCGGATCAGCGAAGAAGGCGAGCGCGAAGGCCTCGACATCGCTGACCACGGCGAGCGCGCTTACAACTACTGATACCCAGCTTGGCGGGGCCAGGGGGCGAGATCCTCTCCCTCTTGGCCCTCGGGGCCCCGCCAGACCATGTTCCTCCTGCGAACAGACTAAGGCCGGAAGCGTTCATGCGCTTCCGGCCCTTTTTTTGTGCTTGGTGCAGGCCTCAACTGGCGTGCGCTGACAGGACTTTGGGAGGATGGAGGCGGGATCGCCTCTGCGTGCCTTTGCTATTGCTGCGGTTTACTTCGTTAACCTTCCAAAAAGGGCATTGCGCTACAACCGAGGATCGAAGTTCTCGTTTGAACGAAGGGACAACGGGGTGGTGCTGCGGAAAGCACGCGAGGTTTTTGGACTTGGGGTGGCGGCCGAAACCGTATCGCCATTGCGCACGTCCGAAAGCGAAGCTGCTGCGCTGTGCCACGCGTACGAGGATCTCGGTCTTGGCTTCTTCTGGTCGACCGACGTGGACGGGCGCGTAACCTACCTTTCACCTGGCGCACATGCACTGCTGGCCAGCACCGGAGGCGCCGTCGGACGCAATTTCCTGGAACTCTTCCTGACGCCTGGTGGTGAAGGCGAACGGACCCTGCCTTTCGCATTCGCCCGCAAGGGACGCTTCGAGAAGCTCACGGTGCGCAGCGAGCGCGAGGATGGCGAAGTGCTGTGGTGGTCCGTTTCGGGTGAGGCCATCACGGTGCGCGGTGAGTTTGCGGGTTTTCGCGGGCACTGCGAAGACATCACCGGCGAACGGCGCACGGCGGAGGAAAGCTCGCATCTGGCGATGCACGACCCGCTGACCGGCCTGCTCAACCGCCGCCGCATGTCGCAGTTGCTTGAGCGGACCTTGGCGCAATGTTCGTCGCAGCGCTCCCCTTGCGCGATCATGCTGATTGATCTCGACCGGTTCAAGCAGGTCAACGACACACTGGGCCATGCCGCTGGTGATGCTTTGCTCAAGCAGGTCGCCGCGCGGCTGGTGCGCGTGGTTGGTGACAAGGAGAAGGTCAGCCGTCTCGGAGGAGACGAATTTCAGGTCATCATGCCGGGGATCGAGGATCGCGGCGTGCTGGGCGATATCGCGACCAGCATCATTACAAGCATCTCGCAGCCCTACTCGATCGACGGCAGCCGCTGCCTGATCGGCGCTTCGGTTGGCGTCGCGGTTTCGCCCTTCGACGGGGAGGACAGCGATTCGCTCGTGCGCAACGCCGATCTCGCGCTCTACGCCGCAAAAGGTAGCGGACGGGGCCGGTTCCGCTTTTTCAGTGCCGATCTGCTCAAGGCGGCAGCGGACCGTCGGCTGCTGGAAGAAGACCTTCACGACGCGCTGCAGCGCAATGAACTGGACCTGCACTATCAGCCCGTGGTGCGCGCGGTCGACAACCATGTCGTCGGGGTCGAGGCACTGGTGCGCTGGAATCATCCCGAGCATGGTCCGGTGTCCCCAGCCCGATTTATTCCGATTGCCGAAGAATCGAACCTCATCAAGGGCATCGGCGAATGGGTTCTGCGCCGCGCCTGTGACGAGGCGGTGGCCTGGCCCGGCGGGCTCCGGGTCGCGGTAAACGTCTCGCCCGTGCAGTTCGCCGACGAGGGTTTTCCCGCACTCGTTGCCAATGCGCTGCTCAATTCAGGGCTCGAGCCTGAACGGCTGGAACTCGAGATCACTGAGAGCGTGTTCCTGCAGGAGGGCGGCGCAACCAACGACCGCTTCAAGGCGCTCAAGGCGCTG
>CAIKKO010000308.1 GCA_903828025.1 uncultured Sphingomonadales bacterium | reverse complement strand
GTGTGAACGTCACACTGGGCCTCCCCATCGTGCGCACCTCGCCCGATCACGGGACGGCGTTTGGCATCGCCGGCACCGGCACCGCCCGCCCCGGCGCAACTATCGCCGCGATCCGCATGGCCGGCCAATGCGCCGCGCGCCGGGCCGCCGCCGGATGAGCGACCTCCCCCCGCTGCGCGAAGTCGTCCAGCGCCACGGCCTGATCGCCACCAAGGCGCTCGGCCAGAACTTCCTGTTCGACGAACAGCTCCTCAGCCGCATCGCGCTCGTCCCCGGCGATCTGAAGGATCAGAACGTCCTTGAAGTCGGCCCCGGCCCCGGCGGCCTCACCCGCGCGCTGCTGCGGCGCGGCGCGCGCGTCACCGCCATCGAGATGGACCGCCGCTGCCTCCCCGCGCTCGCCGAACTGGCCGAAGCCTTCCCCGGACAGCTCTCCGTGATCGAAGGCGACGCCACGAAAATCGCGCCCGAAACGCTGTTCGACGCGCCGTGGCACGTCGTTGCCAACTTGCCCTACAACGTCGGCACCGCACTGTTCGTCGGCTGGCTCTCCGGCCCAAACTGGCCGCCCCAGTGGCGCAGCCTCACCCTGATGTTCCAGCAGGAAGTGGCGGAACGCATCGTGGCCGCCCCCGGCAGCGACGCCTATGGCCGCCTGGCGGTCCTCGCCCAGTGGCGCAGCGCCCCCCGCATCGCCATGCGCGTCCACCGCAGCGCGTTCACCCCGCCGCCCAAAGTGATGTCCGCCATCATCCACGTCGAGCCCAAGGCCATGCCCACAGGCGTCTCCCCCCGCATGCTCGAACGCGTCACCGAAGCCGCCTTCGGCCAGCGCCGCAAAATGCTCCGCCAATCGCTCAAGGGGTTGCCGGGAGCTTTGGAGGCTTTGGAGACGCTGGGGATTGATGCGCAGCGGCGGGCGGAAACGCTGGAGGTGGCCGATTTCGTTGCGATTGCGCGGCTGCTGACGGTTTAGGCGCGGCCCATCCGGCTTATCGGCCTCGATCTCCATCGACGCGGTTATAGGCCGCCTGGATATCAGCAGGCGGATCTTCGTTGCCTGCGTCGGGCAAGTCTTTGCCAAGCGACAGCGACCAGCGCTCCAGCCAGCCGATGCCGTCCTTCCCGTCATAGGCATCGGGGGTACGATAGGCCCGATCGCGCATGGCGCTGGCGAGATGGACCGGATGCAAATGCAGGCGCTTGAACATGGCCGCGAGGTCGTCGATCGAATCGGCGTTCAGCCGCGTGCCGTGCAGCAGCATCACATGCGCCATGTCGCGCCCGAACAGGATGCGCGCGCTCGCCAGCGACCACCCGATGCGCTTTTCGGTATAGGCCAGATAGGCGGATTTGATCTTCCGCTGGGCCGCGCTGTCGGTGCGTGCAACGGCATCGTCGTAAGGCTCGGCAAACTCCCAATCCTCGGCGTCGATGGTGACCGGTGCGATGCGGTAGCCATGGCCTGAAAGCCAGGCGTTGAGCGAAGCCTTGACCGCTGCCGGGTAGCCCGTTTCCAGATAGGGGTGCCGGAACCAGCGCAAGCGCCGATGATGCCGGTCCATCAGCGCACGGGTTACGGGCTCGCCGTGCACGATGTCGGCAATGTAGTCTGCGGCCCCTAGCGTGTTGATCGATTCGTGCGAGAAGGTGTGGTTGCCCAGCTCGAATCCCGCATCAAGCCAGCGCTTGAGGTTCGCAATCTGCGCCGCCCGCTCGCCCTCATCCAGCTTGCCTTCGTTGACAAACCCGGTCGCCGGAAAGTGGTGCCGCTTCAGCCCTTCGAGCAGCCTGATGTTCGACGTGTCGATATAGCTCTGATCGCTGACGATGCTGAGCGCGGGCAAGTCGTCAAACGTGAGCGCAACTTTGGTGTCACGCGCCTGTGCACCCGGCGTCCACAGCGACAGGAAGCAAGCCGCGAGCAGGATAGGTCTGAAATGCAGCATCACGCTTGCGTCTGCTTGGCGCCCAAACCGACCCTTACCCCGCCAAAGCCGCCTTCTTCTGCAAGCGCCACGCATGCAGCAACGGCTCGGTATAGCCGCTTGGCTGCGCGCGCCCCTTGAACACCAGATCGCAGGCGGCCTGAAACGCGAAGCTCGTGTCCCAATTGCCTGCCATCGGCTCATACAACGGATCGCCCGCGTTCTGCGCGTCCACCTTGGCGGCCATGCGGTGCAGCGCGTCCATCACTTCGGCTTCGCTGCACACGCCGTGGTGCAGCCAGTTCGCCATGTGCTGGCTGGAAATGCGCAAGGTGGCGCGGTCTTCCATCAGGCCGATGTCGTGGATATCGGGCACTTTGGAGCAGCCGACGCCCTGGTCGATCCAGCGCACGACGTAGCCGAGCAGGCCCTGCGCGTTGTTGTCGAGTTCGGCGCGGACGTCCTCGGCAGACCAGTTCGCCCCTTCGGCCAGCGGGATGGCGAGCAGCGCGTCCAGCCCCGGCGTTTCCAGCTTGCGCACCTCGTCCTGCACCGCGAACACATCGACTGCATGGTAATGCATCGCGTGGAGCGTCGCGGCGGTGGGGCTGGGCACCCAGGCGGTGTTGGCCCCGGTGCGCGGGTGAGCGATTTTCTGCTCCATCATGTCGCGCATCATATCGGGCGCGGCCCACATGCCTTTGCCGATCTGCGCCTTGCCGGAAAGCCCGTGGGCGAGGCCGATGCAGACATTGCGCTGCTCATAGGCCGCGATCCAGCGCGAGGCTTTCATGGCGCCCTTGCGCACCATCGGCCCGGCTTCCATCGAGGTGTGGAGTTCATCGCCTGTCCGGTCGAGGAACCCGGTGTTGATGAAGCACACGCGGTCCTTCACCGCGGCGATGCAGGCGGCGAGATTGGCCGAAGTGCGGCGCTCCTCGTCCATCACGCCGATCTTGATCGTATTGCGCGCAAGGCCGAGCAGGTCTTCCACGCCCGCGAACAAGTCGTTGGCGAACATGGCTTCTTCGGGCCCGTGCATCTTGGGCTTGACGATATAGATCGAGCCGGTGCGGCTGTTGGTGAACTGACCCAGCCGCTTGAGATCGTGCACGCCGATGGCCGAAGTAATCGCCGCGTCCATGATGCCTTCGGGGATCTCGCTGCCGTCTGCGAGCAGGATCGCCGGGTTGGTCATCAGGTGGCCGACATTGCGCACGAACAGCACGCTGCGGCCGGGCAGGGTGAGCGTCGAGCCATCGGGCAGGGTCCACGCGCGGTCGGCGTTGAGCGTGCGCGTGAGCGTCTTGCCGCCCTTGGCGAAGCTGGCGGCCAGATCGCCGCGCATCAAGCCGAGCCAGTTGCGATAGCCGAGCAGCTTGTCCTCCGCGTCCACCGCCGCGACCGAATCTTCCAGATCGACGATGGTGGTAAGCGCCGCTTCGAGCACGACATCGGCAATGCCCGCCGCGTCGTCCGCGCCGACGGGCGAGGCCGGATCAATCACGATCTCGATGTGCAGGCCGTTGTGCTTGAGCAGGATGCCAGCGGCGCTGCGGGCCACGAACTGCGCGGGATCGCTGAGGGGGAGCGTATCGCCGCCGTCCCAGTCACTCCAGCTCAGGCCGTCCAGCGGCACCGCCGAATCGAGGAACGCGCGCGCGGCTTTGACCACCGCAGCCCCGCGCACCTTGTCGTAGCCACCCGGCAGCGCTGCCGGTGCATCGAGCGCATCGGTGCCGTAGAACGCATCATAGAGGCTGCCCCAGCGCGCATTGGCGGCATTGAGCACGAAGCGGTCGTTGAGCATGGGCACGACCAGCTGCGGCCCGGCCATCCGCGCGATTTCGGGATCGACGTTTTCGGTGCCGATCTGGAACGGCGCAGGTTCGGGCACGAGGTAGCCGATTTCGGTGAGGAACGCCTGATAGGCCGCCGCATCATGCGGGCTGCCGGCGCGGGCCTTGTGCCAATCATCAATCGCGAGCTGCAACGCATCGCGCTTGGTCAGCAGCGCGCGGTTTTCAGGCACGAAGCGGTCACACAGCGCGGCGAAACCTTGCCAGAAGGCACCCGAATCCAGACCGAGCGGCGCGAGCACGTCTGCGTCCACAAACCCCGCCAGCGCGGCGTCAACTTGCAGCCCGGCCTTGGCAACGCGTTCGTTCATCGGATCTGTTCCCATTCGTTTCAAGCACATGGAATGCTCTGCAAAGTCCATTGCGGCCCTGCAGCAAAGCGAAAACCTATGTCCCGGGGAGGATAGGCGCGCCTATGCGACAGGACGCGCGGCTTGGCAATCACCCGCTGCGCCCCCAAGCCTCTCGCCACTGGGGGTTCACCCCGGCAGCGCGGCAGGCTAGAGCAGGCAGGCATGTCCACGCTGACACCCTCCGAAGCCGCCCTGATCGCCGGGATCGACGCGCCCGCGATGCTGGCTGGGGTGGAAACGTGGTGCGCCATCAACACCGGCACGCGCAATCTGCCGGGGCTGGCGCGGCAGGCCGCATTGCTCGCCGATGCCTTTGCCGCGCTGCCGGGCGAAGTGCGGCTGGCGCGCCCCGCCCCGGTCGAGTCGATTGCCGCCGATGGGCGCGCAGTGGCGCTGGACCACGGTGACCACGTGGTGCTCACGGTCCGCCCCGATGCGCCGCGCCGCTATCTGCTGACCGGGCATATGGACACCGTTTACCCGGCGGACCATCCGTTCCAGACCACGACATGGCTCGATGCCGAAACGCTCGGCGGCCCCGGCACGGCCGACATGAAGGGCGGCATCGCGGTGATCCTTGCGGCGCTGAAGGCCTTCGAGGCCAGCCCGCAGGCGGCCTTGGTGGGCTATGACGTGCTGATCAATTCGGACGAGGAAACCGGCAGCCTCGCCTCCGCCCCGCTGATCGCGCAGCTTGCGCGCGGCAAGGCAGCGGCGTTGACGTATGAGCCTTCCGCGCTGCCCGATGGCACTTTGGCGGGCGCACGCGGCGGCAGCGGGAACTATAGCGCCATTGTCTCGGGCCGCTCGGCTCACGCCGGGCGCAACCCGCAGGACGGGCGCAACGCATTGGTCGCCGCCGCTGATCTGGCGCTGCGGCTGAAGGCGCTTTCGGGAGAAAGCCTGCCGATCAATCCCGCGCGGATCGACGGCGGTTCGGCCAACAATGTCGTGCCCGATCATGCGGTGCTGCGCTTCAATATCCGCCCGCGCGCCGAGGACGACTCCGCCCGCTTTGCCGCCGCCATCGGCCCGCTGCTGCGCGATGTGGAGCTGGCGCATGACGTCAGCATACACCTCCACGGCGGCATCAGCCGCCCGCCCAAGCCGCTGACGCCGGAAGCGGAAGCGCTGTTCGAACTGGTGCGAGCCTGCGGCACCGCGCTTGGCCAGCCGATCCGCTGGCAGCCGTCCGGGGGCGTGTGCGATGGCAACAACATTGCCGCGCTCGGCGTGCCGGTGGTCGATACCATGGGCGTGCGCGGCGGGGCGATCCATTCGCCCGACGAATACATGTTTCCAGCCTCGCTGGCGGAGCGCGCCGCGCTCTCGGCGCTCGTGCTGCACCGCCTTTCCGGGGGAGAATAAGACCGTGACCCATCGCATCCGCGCAGCCCGCGCCTCGGACCTGGAGCATCTCTACGAGATGGCCAAGCTGACCGGCGGCGGCTTCACCAATCTGCCCGCCGACCGCAAGGCGCTGATCGCCAAGCTGGAACGCGCCGGTGCCGCTTTCGCGAACCCTGACGACAGCGAACCCGGCGCGCTGCGCGACGAGCTGTTCGTGCTGATACTGGAGGATGTCGCCACCGGCGAAGTGCGCGGCACCTGCCAGATCTTCACGCATATCGGGCAGACGTGGCCGTTCTATTCCTACCGTATCGCTACGCTCACGCAGCATTCCAAGGAACTGGGCCGCACCTTCCGCGCCGAGCTGCTCAATCTGGTGACCGACCTTGAGGGATCGAGTGAAGTCGGCGGCCTGTTCCTCCATCCGGGCGAGCGCGCCGGAGGGCTGGGCATGCTGCTCGCGCGCAGCCGCTACCTGTTCATCGCGATGCACCGCAAGCGCTTTGCCGACCGCATTCTGGCCGAGCTGCGCGGGGTGATCGACGAGCGCGGCGGATCGCCGTTCTGGGACGGGGTGGCGGGGCGCTTCTTCGGGATGAACTTCCAGGAGGCGGACTATTTCAACGCGATCAACGGCAACCAGTTCATCGCTGATCTGATGCCCAAGCATCCGGTCTATGTCGCGATGTTGCCCGATGTCGCGCGCACGGCCATCGGCCTGCCGCACCCCAGCGGCCGCGCCGCGATGCGCATGCTGGAAAACGAAGGCTTTGCGGCGGAGGGCTATATCGACATCTTCGACGGCGGCCCGACGATGACCGCGCGCACCGACCGCGTCCGCTCGATCGCCGAGGCAAAGATGGTGCCAGTGAGCGCAATCCGCGCGCCCGAAGGCACAGCCGGGCGTTCGCTGGTAGCGACGGGCAAGCTCGCCGATTTCCGCTGCTGCTTTGCGCAGATTGTTGAGGATGGCGAGGGCGTGGTGCTCGATCCGGCGGCGGCGGCAGCCTTGGCCGTGGGGCCGGGCGACATCGTGTGGCACGTGGCGCGCTAAAGGAACGCTTGGATGAGCACTCTGGTCGAGATCAACTTCGACGGCATTGTCGGACCCAGCCACAACTACGCGGGCCTCAGCCTCGGCAATCTGGCTTCGGCCAAGCACGGCGGCACTGTCTCCTATCCCCGCGCCGCCGCGCTGCAGGGGCTGGGCAAGATGCGCCACAACATGGGCCTTGGCCTCGCGCAGGGGCTGCTGTGCCCGCTGCCCCGCCCGAACAAGGGCTTGCTTGCAGCATTGGGGCTGACCGAACCGGCGGATGAAACCGAGCGCCGCCTGCGCGCCGCCGCGTGGTCAGCCAGTTCGATGTGGACGGCCAATGCCGCCACCGTCTCGCCCGCGCCGGATACGCTCGACGGGCGCTGCCATCTGACCGCCGCCAACCTCGTCACCATGCCGCACCGCGCGCAGGAATGGCCCGATA
This sequence comes from uncultured Sphingomonadales bacterium, assembly GCA_903828025.1. Lineage (GTDB taxonomy): Bacteria > Pseudomonadota > Alphaproteobacteria > Sphingomonadales > Sphingomonadaceae > Novosphingobium. The sequence continues at coordinate 688 of CAIKKO010000308.1, read as the reverse complement.
CGGTGCGCCAGCTGCGGCTTGCCTTTGCCGATACGGCGCATTTCGCTGTGCACGATGCCGTGCCCGCCTGCTTCGGCGATGAAGGCGCGGCCAACCACATGCGCATGGCCGCGCACCACAGCGCGCCGGGGCTGGAAATCTTCGTCTATGGCAAAACCGGCGGAGCCTTCCCCGCGCGCCAGCACGAGCAGGCCAGCCGCGCCGTCGCCCGCATCCACAGGCTCGATCCGGCGCAGTGCCTGTTTGTCGAGCAATCGCCGGACGCAATTGCGGCGGGCGCGTTCCACAACGATGTGGTTGCGGTCTCCAACGAGCGGGTGCTGTTCACCCACGAGCAGGCGTTCGCCGATCCCGAGGGCACTTATGCCGCAATCCGCGCGCGGCTGCCGGGGGCGGAGATCGTGGTCGTGCCCGCCAGCGCGGTCAGCCTCGCCGATGCCATCGCCAGCTATCTGTTCAACGCGCAGCTGCTCACTCTGCCCACAGGCGAGATGGGCCTCGTGATCCCGCTGGAGGCCTGGGAGCACCCCGCCGTGCGCGCGTGGCTTGATGGCATGCTCGCCTCGAACGGCCCGATCCGCCGGGTGCTTCCGGTCGATGTGCGCCAGTCGATGGCCAACGGCGGCGGCCCCGCCTGCCTGCGGCTGCGGGTTGTCGCCGATCCTGCCACTGTCGATCCGCGCTTTAT
>CAIKKO010000307.1 GCA_903828025.1 uncultured Sphingomonadales bacterium | reverse complement strand
CTTTGCCCCCCTTGCGCAAGCCGCCGCCAGCGGTGAAAGCTGCACGCCAAGCCCCGCAAAGGATCTGCGCCCTGACCATCGCCATGCCTGTCCCCGATGCCGCAACGCTCGCCAAGCGCGAACGGATCATCGCAGCCATGCGCGCCATCGTGCCGGGTGCCGGAGTCCTTGGGGGGAGCGTGATTGTGGAGGAGAGCGCGCTGCGGCCGTGGGAATCGGATGGGCTGACCGCCTATCGCCAGCCGCCGATGCTGGTGGTGCTGCCCGAAACGACCGCGCAAGTCGCCGCGATCCTCAAGTGGTGCTACGCCGAAAACGTCAAAGTCGTGCCGCGCGGGTCGGGTACTTCGCTGTCCGGCGGCGCGCTGCCGCTGGCCGATGCGGTGCTGCTCGGGCTCGGCAAGTTCAAGCGCATTCTGGACGTGGATTATGAGGACCGCGTTGCCGTCGTCCAGCCCGGCGTCACCAATCTCGCGATCACGCAGGCGGTGGAGGGCCGCGGCTTCTACTATGCGCCCGATCCTTCCAGCCAGATCGCCTGCTCGATCGGCGGCAATGTCGCGGAGAATTCGGGCGGGGTGCATTGCCTGAAATACGGGCTCACCACCAACAACGTGCTGGGGGTTGAACTGGTGCTGATGGACGGCGAGATCGTGCGCCTTGGCGGGCGGCATCTCGATTCGTGCGGGCTGGACCTGCTGGGCGTGGTGGTCGGCTCGGAAGGCCTGCTCGGCGTGGTCACCGAAGTGACGGTGCGCATTCTGCCCAAGCCCGAAACCGCGCGCGCCGTGCTGGTCGGCTTTCCCGATGCCGAACAGGCGGGGGCCTGCGTCGCGCAAGTGATTGCCGAGGGGATCATCCCTGCGGGCATGGAAATGATGGACCGCCCCGCGATCCATGCCGCCGAGGCCTTCGTGCAAGTCGGCTACCCGCTCGATGTCGGCGCATTGCTGATCGTCGAAGTCGATGGCCCCGCCGCCGAATGCGATTACCTGATCGGCGAGATTGCGCGCATCGCCAGCGAAAACGGCGCGGTCACCTCCCGCGTTTCGGAGAACGAGGCAGAGCGCATGGCGTTCTGGGCGGGCCGCAAGGCCGCGTTCCCGGCGGTGGGCCGCATCTCGCCCGATTACTTGTGCATGGACGGCACGATCCCTCGTCGCCGCCTGCCCGAAGTGCTGCGCCGCATGGAAGAACTCTCCGCCCACCACGGCCTCGGCGTCGCCAATGTGTTCCACGCGGGCGACGGCAACTTGCACCCGCTGATCCTCTACGATGCCAACATCCCGGGCCAGCTTGACGCCGCCGAGGCGTTCGGCAGCGATATCCTGCGGCTGTGCGTCGAAGTCGGCGGCGTGCTGACGGGCGAGCACGGTGTCGGCATCGAGAAGCGCGATCTGATGCCGGTGATGTTCACGGAAGGCGACCTTCAGCAGCAACAGCGTGTCAAATGCGCGTTCGATCCCGGACTGCTGCTCAATCCCGGCAAAGTGTTCCCCACGCTCCACCGCTGCGCCGAACTGGGCCGAATGCATGTCCACCACGGCGCGCTGCCGTTCCCAGACCTGCCGCGCTTCTGATGCTGGAGCCGAGGGACGCGCTGGATCTGGCGCAGATCATCGCCGATGCGGGTGCGCGGGGGGCCAAGCTCGAACTGCGCGGCGGCGGCACCAAGGCCGATTTCGGCGCTCCGCGTGAGGCCGAGGTCGTGTCGCTCGCCGCGCTGACCGGCGTGGTGGACTATGATCCCGCCGAACTCGTGCTCACCGTGCGCCCTGCCACCCCGCTCACCGACGTGCAGGCGCTGGTGGCTGCGCAGGGTCAGATGCTCGCTTTCGAACCGTGGGGCGCACCCGGCGCGACCATCGGCGGCACCGTGGCCGCAGCCGTCGCGGGTTCGCGCCGGGTGACGGCGGGCAGCGCGCGCGATCATCTGCTCGGCTTCACCGCCGTCTCCGGGCGCGGGACAAGCTTTGTGGCGGGGGCCAAGGTCGTGAAAAACGTCACTGGCTACGATCTGCCCAAGCTGATGGCCGGTTCGTGGGGCCGCCTCGGCGCGATGACCGAACTGACGCTCAAGGTGCTGCCCGCCGCGCGCTGCACCGTCACCCTGATGGCGGAGGGCCTGACCGCTGAGGCCGCCCACGCCCTGATGGCCGCTGCGCTCGGCAGCAACGCCGATGTCTCCGCCGCCGCCCACTTGGCGCGCGGGATCACGCTGCTACGGGTTGCGGGCTTCGCGCCTTCGGTGGCGTACCGCTGTGCTGCGCTGCCCCGTCTGCTTGCCGCGCATTGCAGCTTGCGCCGCCTCGAAGAAACCGAAGCCGCCCCCTTGTGGCACAAGGCGATGACTGGCAGCGCTTTGACGGGCGATGTTCGTTGGCGCGTTCATCTGCCCCCGCGCCGCGCCCCTGAATTGATCGACCAAATCGGTGCGCAATGGGCGATGGACTGGGGCGGCGGGCAAGTCTGGATTGCGCGCAACGACGCCGACACTGCGGTCCGCGAAGCCGCCGCCGCGCTCGGCGGAGAAGCGGTGCTCATGCAGGCCCCGCCCGACATGCGTGCCCGCGTCCCCGCCTTCCACCCCCGTGCGCCCGGCGTCATGGCGCTGGAATCGCGGGTGCGGCGCGCGTTCGATCCCTTCGGCGTCTTCGCCACGGCCCGCTTTGCGGAGGATGCCGATGCAGACCAGCTTCCCGCCTGAACGCCTTGCCGATCCAGCGATGCGCGCTTCCGAGGAGGTCATCCGCAAGTGCGTCCACTGCGGCTTCTGCACCGCCACGTGCCCGACATATGTGCTGCTCGGCGATGAAAACGACAGCCCGCGCGGCCGCATCTATCTGATGAAGGACATGCTGGAAAACCAGCGCGAACCCAGCCCCGAAGTCGTCAAGCACATCGACCGCTGCCTCTCGTGCCTCGCCTGCATGACCACGTGCCCCTCGGGCGTGAACT
>CAIKKO010000306.1 GCA_903828025.1 uncultured Sphingomonadales bacterium | reverse complement strand
GGTGTCGTCACCCGCCTGAGCAAGCAGGGTGTCCGCACCGCTGCCGCCGAACAGCGCATCGTTGCCGTCGCCGCCTTCGAGCGTATCGCCGCCTGCACCGCCGCGCAGCGTATCGGCAAAGGCCGAACCCACCACGCGTTCGATATTGGTCAGCACATCGCCCGCCGCATCGCCGCCTGCGCTGACCGAGCCATCGAGATTGACCCCGACACCCGCTGCCGAGCCGGAATAATCCGCCGTATCGAAGCCCGTGCCGCCGAGCAGCGTATCCGCGCCGCCGCCGCCCGCAAGCGTATCGTTGCCCGCGCCGCCTTCGAGCACATCGGCTTGCGCCGAGCCGGTGAGGGTATCGCCCAGCGCCGAGCCGACCACGCGCTCGATGCCCGAAAGCGTGTCGCCCGCCGCATCGCCCGCGCTGCCCGTACCCGCGCCCAGATCGACCGCAACCGCCGACGCCGAGGCGGAATAGTCCGCCGTATCAAACCCGTCGCCGCCGATCAGCGTGTCTGCGCCCGCGCCGCCCGCCAGCGTGTCGTCGCCCGCCTGGCCGAGCAGCGTGTCCGCCCCGGCGCTGCCGCCCAGCGTATCGCCGAACGCCGAACCCTTGAGCGTCTCGATCCCGGTGAGCACATCGCCCGCCGCATCGCCGCCGCTGCCAGTGCTGCCATCAAGCGCGATGGTCACCGCCGCCGACGAGGCCGAATAGTCCGCGATATCGGTGCCCGCGCCGCCGTCGATATGGTCCGCGCCCGCGCCGCCATCGAGCGTGTCGTTGCCCGCACCGCCGCTCAGCGTGTCATCGCCCGCCGCGCCCTGGATCACGTCATCGCCCGCGCCGCCCTCGATCGTGTCGGCCGAGGCCGAGCCCAGCAGCGTATCGTTGTAGGCCGAACCGACCAGCCGCTCGATCCCGGTCAGAACATCGCCCAGCGCATCGCCCAGCGTGCCCGATACCCCGTCCATCCGCGCCGCAACCGCAGACCCCGCACCCGAATAGTCCGCCGTATCAAAACCCGCGCCGCCATCCAGCGTGTCCGCGCCGGCGCTGCCCAGCAGGGTGTCGTCGCCGCTGTCGCCCAGCAGCGTTTCGGCACCCGCGCGGCCGCCCAGCGTATCACCGAAACGCGAGCCCTGCAGCACTTCAACCCCGGTGATCACATCGCCCGCTGCATCCCCGCCGCTGCCTGTTGTGCCATCGAGATAGGCGCTGACGCCCGCAGCCGAGGCGAGGTAGCTCACGGTATCGAGGCCGCTGCCCCCGTCGATCCGGTCTGCGCCCGCCCCGCCAATGAGCGCGTCGTCGCCCGAGCCGCCCTGCAGCGTATCATCGCCTGCGCCGCCGGACAGCGTGTCATCGCCCGCACCGCCGACCAGCGTATCCGCACCGGTCGAACCGGTCAGGCTGTCGTCGAAGGCCGAGCCGATCACACGCTCGATGCCCGAGAGACTGTCGCCTTCCGCCTCGCCGCCGTGGCCGATCGTGCCATCGAGCACGATCTGCACCGCCGCGTCCGAACTCGCGTAATCGGCTGTATCGAAGCCGTCACCGCCGCTGAGCACGTCCGCGCCCGCGCCGCCGCGCAAGATATCGTACCCCGCACCGCCGAGCAGCGTATCGCCGCCGCCGCCGCCCGAGAGCGTGTCGTTGCCCGCGCCGCCGTCGAGCGTCTCGGCGGCTGAGGCCCCCATGATGGTGTCGTCGAAGGCCGAACCGACCACGCGTTCAATTCCGGTCAGGCTGTCGCCTTCCGCATCGCCGCCCGACGCGGTCGAGCCGTCGAGCGTGATCTGGACCGCTGCCGAACTTGCGCTGTAGTCCGCCGTATCAAAACCAGCGCCGCCATCGAGCACGTCCGCGCCCGCGCCGCCGATCAGCCGGTCGTTGCCGGCCCCGCCGGACAGCGTGTCACTGCCCGCGCCGCCGCTCAGGATATCGTTGCCCAGTCCGCCTCTGAGGGTCTCGTCGGCCGCGCTGCCGGTCAGGGTATCGTTGAAATCGGAACCGTCGACTTGCTCGATCCCGCTGACGCGATCCCCTTCGGCATCGCCGCCGAACCCGATTCCGGTACTCAGATCGAGCCGGACGGCTGCGCCCGAGGCCGCATAGCTCAACCGGTCGAAGCCGGTGCCG
>CAIKKO010000305.1 GCA_903828025.1 uncultured Sphingomonadales bacterium | reverse complement strand
GATTGACACGCGCACCAGCAGCACTCCGCGCGCGATGGCCGCACTGCTCGCGGCGATCGACCGGGGCGGCGCGCTCAGCCTGGAAAGCCGCGCGGTTCTGCTCGATACCATGACCCGCACCAGCACCGGCAAGAACCGCATCCGCAGCGGGCTACCCGAAGGCGTGGTCTTCGCGCACAAGACCGGCACGCTGGCCGGCGTGACCGATGATGTCGGCATCGTGCGGCTCCCCGATGGGCGGCACCTCGCCATGGCGATTTTCGTGACGGGGCCCGAAGGGCATACGCAGCATGCCGCGCTGATCGCGCAGATCGCCCGGGTGCTGTATGACGGTTATAGTCAGCCGCTCCCGCTCGGCGGGCTCGAGACAGCGCGCCGCTGATTGGTCCTCAAGACAGGTTTCGCCTGACGCGCCGTAGAGCGCAGCAACCGGTCGTGCGCGCATCGCGCAAAGAAAAAGAGGCACGACCGCGCGCGCGGCCGTGCCCCTCTATCTGTACCCTGCCCTTGCGGGCGGGGATTACATCTTTGCGGCTTCGCTCGAAGCGTCAGCAGCAGGAGCCGAAGCGTCTTCCGAAGCCGGAGCCGAAGCGTCCATAGCGGCGTCGGTCGATTCCATAGCGGCTTCAGTGGCGGTGTCAGCCGGCTTTTCCGAGCAACCGGCGAGAGCAAAGGCAGTGCCGGCGACGGCGGCGAGGAGGAGCTTGCGCATGCGTTACAATCCCTGGATTGAAGTGGACCGCGCCGGGCCCGCAGCCCGCCGCAAAGCCTACTCTGGCGGTAGACTTCTCTCTCCAATTAATCGGCAATTCACCGCCTTGCAAGCCTTAGACGCAGCAAAGCCGTAACGCAGGGCCTATCATGCGGAATATGAAGGTTTTTTGCAATCGCATGACAGCCCAAAATCACCGTTGCAGCCCCGGTGAATCGGGTATCTGCATGTTGCAGTGCCGCAAACCGAACCGCTTTCGCTGGCCTTGCTGAACCGCTACCACGATGCTTATGGACAGCACGAACTCTGCTTCGCCGACCCGGCATCTCTATCTGATCGATGGTTCTGCCTATATTTTCCGCGCCTATCACCGCCTGCCGCCGCTGACCAATCCGGCCGGTGTGCCGGTGGGTGCGGTCTATGGCTACACCACCATGCTGTGGAAGCTGGCCGAGGACCTGCACAAGGCCGATGGACCGACCCATCTGGCGGTGATTCTCGACAAGGGCTCGATCACCTTCCGCAACGCGCTCTACGACCAGTACAAGGCGAACCGCCCGCCACCGCCTGAGGATCTGGTCCCGCAATTCCCGCTGATCCGCGATGCCACGCGCGCGTTCAGCCTCGCCTGCATCGAGGAGGCGGGCTTGGAAGCCGACGACCTCATCGCCTCCTATGCGCGCGCGGCCGCCTTGCAGGGCTGGGACGTGACCATCGTCTCGTCCGACAAGGATCTGATGCAGCTGATCGGCCGCACCAGCGAGGGCGGCGGCCGTATCGACATGCTCGATACGATGAAAAACCAGCGCATCGACTTGCCCGAGGTGATGGAGAAGTTTGGCGTCGAGCCCGAGCGGGTCGGCGATGTCCTCGCGCTGATGGGCGATGCGGTGGACAATGTGCCCGGCATTCGCGGGATCGGTCCCAAGACCGCGACCAAGCTGATTCAGGAGCACGGCACGCTGGAGGGCGCGCTCGCCGCCGCGCCCGCGATGAAGCCCGGCAAACTGCGCGACAGCCTGATCGAGCAGGCCGATATGGCGCGGCTCTCGCGCCAGCTGGTCCAGCTCAAGGAAGATTGCGCGCTGCCGCTCCCGCTTGAAAGCTTCGAGCTGACCGCCATCCCGCCCGAGCCGCTCGCCGCGTTCCTTTCCGAGCACGGCTTCTCCAGCCTGCTGCGCAAACTCGGAGCCGCGCCTGCCGCTGCTGCCTCCAGCGCCGAGGCCGCCGCCGCCGCGCCCGGTGAGAGCGCGGCCACACGGCAGGCCCTGCCCGAATGGCCTGCCATCGACACAAGCGGCTATCACTGCCTGCAATCGCTCGATGATATTGCAGCGTGGGTCGCCCGCGCGCTGGCGGCGCGCGTCGTCGCGGTCGATACCGAAACCAGCGCGCTCGATGCCATGCGCGCCGATCTGGTCGGTGTGAGCCTTGCACTCGGGCCCAATGATGCCTGCTACATCCCGCTCGGCCACCACGGCACCGACATGTTCGCCGAGGCCCCGGTGCAAGCCCCGCGCGAAGCGGCGCTGGCGCTCTTGAAGCCGCTGCTCGAAAGCGATGCGGTGCTCAAGATCGGGCAGAACATCAAATACGACCTCAATGTGCTGGCGCGCTATGGGATCGCGGTTGGGCCTATCGACGACACCATGGTGATGAGCTTCTGCCTCGATGCCGGGCGCAGTGAGGCCGGCGTGGGCGGACACGGCATGGACGAGCTGGCGCAGCGCCTGCTCGGCCACACCACGATCGCGTTCAAGGACGTCTGCGGCACGGGCAAGAAGGCGATCTCGTTTGCCGAAGTGCCGCTGG
>CAIKKO010000304.1 GCA_903828025.1 uncultured Sphingomonadales bacterium | reverse complement strand
CGATTGCTTCTAGGATGACGCGGCGGGCCTCATCGGCGTCACCCCAGGTGCCGACGCGGACCCACTTTTCGGCCTCGAGGTCCTTGTAGTGGGTGAAGAAGTGCTCGATCTGCTGGAGCACGATCTCGGGCAGATCCTCGCGCTCCTTCACGTCGGCGTAGTAGGGGAACGTCGAATTGACCGGCACGCAGACCAGCTTCTCGTCGCCGCCATGCTCGTCTTCGAGATTGAGCACCGCAATCGGCCGCGCGCGCACGACCGAGCCGGGCACGAAGGGCGAGCGGGCGATCACCAGCGCATCGAGCGGATCGCCATCGGGCGAAAGCGTGTGCGGCACGAAGCCATAGTTCGCCGGATAGCGCATTGGCGTGTGCAGGATACGGTCGACGAACAGCGCGCCGGAGGCCTTGTCGAACTCGTACTTGACCGGTTCGCCGCCTGCGGGAACTTCGATCACGACGTTGAGGCTCTCTGGCGGATTGTCGCCGGTGGGGATCATGTCAATGCGCATGGCGTGCCTTCGCTGGGCCGATAGGAGGCCGGGTGAACTTGGTCCGGGTCTCTAGCGCCGCTTGTTGTGCGCCGCAACATGATCGTGGCGCAACTGCTTGGCTGCCGTTGCTCAGAGTCCGCCGCTCAGATTCCACCAATGCCGTTGATGGTGAAGGCAATCACCCCGATATTGAAGATGAACGCCGCGAACGAATGGATCGTCACGATGCGGCGGATGGGCCTTGAGGTGATCTCCACGTCCGATGTCTGGAAGGTCATGCCCAGCGTCAGGGAGAAGTACGCGAAATCAAGGTAATCGGGGTGTTCTGTCCCGGGAAATTCCAGCCCGCCTGCATCCTCGCCGGGCACCGGGCCCGGCCGGTAGAATTCGTGGGCATAATGCAGCGCATAAACCACGTTGGCGAACAGCCATGTGAGCAGCAGCGTGGCGATCAGACGGACCAACGCGCCGGGCACGCCGTGCTTGGCGGCAGGCAATTCCCCGGCAATCGCGGCCATCACCACCAGCGTTATCAAGGTGCTGATGGCCAGCACCACCGTGCGGTTGGCATCGTTTTCAACCGAATGCCGCCGCATCGTTGCCACGTCGCATTCGCGCAGCAACGGCACGATCGACAGCAGAAACCCCAGCACCGCGAAGTCGAAGCCCACCGCCAGCGCATCGGCCGGATCTCCGCGACCGGTCATCGCGCCGCGCACGAGAAAGCCCGTGATCAGCAGAAACAGGAACAGCACGAAGCGCGGCGGGGCAAGCCGCTGGCCGATTCCCCAAAGGGTGCCTGTTCCCACCTTATTGACCTCCGGCAGGGTTGGTGGCGGGGGCAGAAGCCTTGGCCGCCGCGCGGGGGGCAAGCAGGCGGTCGAGCCCGGCGGGCGCTTTGCCCGGCAGCGCACGTTCCAGCCAGGGCCAGCGCAGGCCATCGTAATAAGGCAGCTGGATCGTGCGATACTGGTCGTCGCGCTTCACCAGCAGCTCGATTGGCGCAGTTGTGCCCTTCGCGGCGGCGATGGCGGCCTTGATCACCTCCGGTCCGTATGCCTTCCCGCCGACCGCAACGATCTGCATGCCGGGGACAATCCCCGCCCGGAAGGCCGGACCATCCCAGCGGCTGCCGGTCACCCGGCCGTCGTTGTCGATGGCCAGGCCCAGCGAATGGTTGAGCGAAAGGAATTTGGCCGCGCCCATGCGCGCCTTGTCGAAGGCGTTGGGCTCGTCCTTCCACACCAGCTTGTAGCCGGCGCGCTCGATCCCGGCGAGCGGCACGGGCTGGTCCGGGGTCTGGAGGCGGGTCTTGAGGAAGGTACCCCAGTCATAGGGATAGACCCCGTTCAGCGCGGCCACCACATCATCGAACTCATACGGCACGGTGCCCCAATCACCGCCGCGCACCCCGAAGAATGCGCGCGCAAAATCGTCGAGCCCCTTGCTCCCGCCGGTACCGTCGCGGATGATCTGGTCCGCCTCGAGCCACACCAGCGCGCCTTCGGTGTAATAATCCTCGCCGCGCGCGAGCGAGGCAAACGGCCGGGGTTTGCGCGCTGCGAAGATCGGATCATGCGAGGTATCCTCGACCGAACGCCACGCGCGGCCCGGGTTCTGGGTGAAACCGCCTGCCCAGTTGGCGATGGACCCGAGCACCATTTCCTTGCTCTGGATACCGGCGCGCGCGGCCAGCACAGTGCCCCAGAACTGGGTCTGGCCTTCATAGACCCACAGCAGATTGTCCTGCATCGGCTGGCGATAATCGGGGGTCCACAGCTTCGCCGGTCGGCGAAACTTGCCATTCCACGAATGGACATATTCGTGCGGGATCACATTGCGGTCCCAATCGCCCCCGGCCCAGTCGATCCAGCTGGTCGGCTCGTACTGGTTCTCGCTGGACCGGTGATGCTCCAGCCCGATCGAGCTCATCCGATCGGTGAGCGCGAGCAAGAAGTCATAGTGATCGTAATGCCGCGATCCGAACAGGGCCTGCGCTTCGAGCACCAGATTGCGGTAAGTCTGCAGATGCTCGGGGGTGATGGCCAGAAGTTCCGGCTTGTCGGCCACCGCATCGAGAAACACGTTTTGCCTCAGCGCTGCGCGCTGGGTGTGCAGCCCGGCGAAAACCGGCGAATCGACCAGCGTTTCATAGTCGGTGACCGCCCAGCTGACTCGGCTGCCTGCCGCGTCTTTGCCATCAAGCGCGGTAAACGCCGTCCAGCCATCCGGTATCGTGACCGAGGGTTTCACCTTGATCTGCCGCACATAGTGCCCGGCAGGATAGAGGCTCATTTTTTCCCACTGGAGGTTCAGCATCTCGCGCGTGGCCACGACGCGGTCTTCGTCCTCGTTTTCGCGCAGCAACGAGGTGAACACGAACCGCGCGGTGATCGTAGCGGTGCCTTGCGGCACGTCGACATGATAGGCAAACACCTCGACCGGATCGCGTGTCCAGGTGAGCGGCGTATCGCCCGCAAAGAACGCAAGCTGGTTCACGAAGGCGGGCCGTCCGCGCGGGGCATGCTTGCCGGGGAGCCATTCGGGATAGAGCAGCGTCAGCCGCGTGGTCCCGGCGGGCACGGGGATCGCTTCGGTGACGCGGAACGCGCCGGTCGTCACGTCGCGCGCGTCGATATCGAGCGTGATCGTGCCCGGATAGGGTACATCCTGCGGATCGGGCACGCTCTGGACAAGCGGCACTGCGACCGGGCGCGTGTTGCTGTCTGGCTGGACCTGCGCACCGGCAGAGACGGCAAGCGTGGCTGCGAAGGCTGTGACAACGAATGCAACGGGCCGCGTGGCGACTTGGTAGAGCTTGACCATGAGCCCCACCATGGCCGCAACATGGTCCCGCTGCAACCGCAGTCAGCGTCCCGGCCGGTCCAGCCTTCCGGGCGCTCCTTTTCACAGCCCCGCCCTTGCGCTAAGCGCGCGAGCATCATGAGCATTGAAACCCCCCAGGCCATCCGCGGCACGCAAGACATTTTCGGCGCCGATGCCGAAGCTTTCGCTTTCGTTGTCGAAACCTTCGAGCGCGTCCGGCGGCTCTACCGCTTTCGCCGCGCCGAGATGCCGGTGTTCGAAAAGACCGCCGTGTTCAGCCGCAGTCTGGGTGAGACGACCGATGTCGTCTCCAAGGAAATGTACAGTTTCGAGGATCGCGGCGGCGAATCGCTGACCTTGCGCCCCGAATTCACCGCCGGGATCGCGCGCGCCTACCTCACCAACGGCTGGCAGCAGCACGCGCCGCTCAAGCTGGCGACGCACGGCCCGCTGTTTCGCTACGAACGCCCGCAAAAGGGCCGCTACCGCCAGTTCCACCAGATCGACGCCGAGATCATCGGCGCGGGCGAACCGCAGGCGGATGTCGAGCTGCTGGTGATGGCCGACCAGATCATCCGCGAGCTGGGCATCGCCGAGGGCGTGACGCTGCACCTCAACACGCTGGGCGATGCGCCCAGCCGCGAGGCTTGGCGGGCGGCGCTGGTGGACTATTTTCGCGCGCATAAGAGCGAGCTTAGCGAAGATTCGCAGGAGCGGCTCGAAAAGAACCCGCTGCGCATCCTTGATAGCAAAGACCCGCGCGACAAAACCTTCGTCGCCGACGCGCCGATGATCGACACGTTCCTCTCCGCCGAAGCGCAGGACTTCTTCGGCAAGGTCACTGCCGGGCTGGATGCCGCAGGCGTGGCATGGGTGCGCGCGCCGACTTTGGTGCGCGGGCTGGACTACTACCGCCACACCGCGTTCGAATTCGTGACCGACCGGCTGGGCGCGCAAGGCACCGTGCTCGGCGGCGGCCGCTATGACGGGCTGATCGAAGCGCTCGGCGGGCCGCACACCCCGGCGGTCGGCTGGGCAGCGGGGATCGAGCGGTTGGCGATGCTGGTGGGGGATGCTGGAACAGTTCCGTCCCACTCATTCGACGTGGCTCTCGTTGTGGAATCATCGGAAGTTGAAGGGTTTGCGACCTTGTTATCCGCTCGACTGCGGTCGAAGGACGTGACAACAGACATCTATGCGCGCGGGAAGCGTCAAAGGCGGTTCGAAAAGGCAAAAGGTGACGGCGCTAGGCTAATCGTCACTCTTCAAAGCCCTACCTCAGCGCCTACTTCTACCTTCGCAATCAAACTTGCGGCGTCAACTGCGGAACTGGATGTTTCCGTTGGCGTCGCAGCAATTGCTGATGTGCTGGCCGCTGAGGGGTTTTCACCCGATTTGCCTGATGGGATTGTGATTGGTCCGTGGATCACGGTTGCGAAGTGACCAACTCCCAGCACCTCATTTCTTGTCACCCTGAACTTGTTTCAGGGTCCATCGTTCCGCACGCGCGGAGCGAGGGGTGGGAAGCCCAGCCCCACCGCAAGGTCGCGCCATTCCGGGTTCGCGCCGTT
>CAIKKO010000303.1 GCA_903828025.1 uncultured Sphingomonadales bacterium | reverse complement strand
CTGGTGGCAGACCGAAACCGGCGGCGCGATGATCACGCCGCTGCCCGGCGCGACCGCGCTCAAGCCCGGCTCGGCCAGCCTGCCGCTGTTCGGCGTGCAGCCGCAACTCGTCACCGGCGAGGGCGCGCTGCTCGAAGGCGCGGCGGACGGCTGCCTCGTCATTGCCGATAGCTGGCCCGGCCAGATGCGCACCGTCTGGGGCGATCACGCGCGCTTTTTCCAGACCTATTTCAGCACCTTCCCGGGGCTCTATTTCACCGGCGACGGCTGCCGCCGCGACGCGGACGGCTATTACTGGATCACCGGCCGCATCGACGACGTGATCAACGTCTCGGGCCACCGCATGGGCACCGCCGAAATCGAGAGCGCACTGGTCGCGCATCCCAAGGTCGCCGAAGCCGCGGTCGTGGGCATGCCGCACGAGATCAAGGGGCAAGGCATTTACGCCTTTGTCACCACCAATGTCGAAGTCGAGCCCGATGACGCGCTGCGCCGCGAGCTGGTGCAATGGGTGCGCCACGAAATCGGCCCGATCGCCACGCCCGATGTGATCCAGTTTGCACCGGGTCTGCCCAAGACGCGCTCGGGCAAGATCATGCGCCGCATTTTGCGCAAGATCGGCGAAAACGATGTGGCGAATCTGGGCGATACATCGACTCTTGCCGACCCGTCAGTGGTCGACAATCTGCTCGCCAACCGGCCTGCCTGACGCGAGGCATAGGGTGCGGTAAAACGCTGATCTGAGTGGGGAATAATCGGGGACACCCGGCGCGGTGCAATTTTTTTCGCATCCTCTCCCAAGGCCGCGCCGGATGAACTAATTGTATTGTGCGGTTACAATTAGTCCATCGGTGCGTGGGAGTCATCCCAAAAATTGCGCGCAAACCCTGCTGAGGAAGAGCAATATATTGCGTGGCGCGAAAGACACAGAATTGCCGCCACCGGCAAAGTCTTGCCGAATTCTGCCGGTCTGCTGGGCTGTTTCCCTGAGCGCGCGAAGAGGCCGATCTTAGCCAAACCAGCGCTACCCAACCGAGCATGCCCAACCGCCTCGCCCTCGCGCTGCTCCCACCGTTCCTCGCCGCCGTTGCCCCGGCGGCGGCGCAACCTGTCGTCAAGCTGGGGGCATCCTACACCGGCGATGTGCTCGCCGCTGTCGATGGAGGCCTTGATCGGGGTGTTGACGCTGTCGGTCGGGCCGATGCCTGGGCTGATTTCCGGGGCGCTGCGGTCGGAGTCCCCGATATCAGCGCTCATCTCGATTTGATGGCCGCGCATGGTCCGGATTTTTCGGGACGCCGGACCGGGGCCTATCAGACCATCAGCAGCATCGAGGCGGATACAATCCCGCACGTCTACGAGGCTTGGGCGCAGTGGCAGGTCAATCCGGCCCTATCCGCGAAAGTCGGCCTGATCGACCTCAACGCGGAATTCGACGTCCAGAATACCGGCACGCTGTTTCTCAACAGCGCGTTCGGCATCGGGCCGGATATCTCGCAGAGCGGGCTTGCGGGCCCGTCGATATTCCCGATGCCGTCCTCGGCTGTGGTGCTGCGCGCCCAGAGCGGCGGCAAAGGCCTTGCGCTTGGTCTGTTCGATGCCGTGGCAGGCGCACGCCACGATCCGCGTAAACCGGCGCTGCGCTGGCCCGGCGCAACCGGCGCGCTGCTGATGGGCGAAGCCAGAGTGCCGGTCGGCGCGTGGTTGCTGCAATTCGGGGGGTGGCACTACACGACTCGGTTCGACGCACTCGATCCGGCCCAACCGGCCGCTGTCTCACGCGGAGCCTACGCGATGATGGAAGGCGCTGTCGGCCGCGGAGTGACCATGTGGTTGCGGATCGGTGCGGCGGATGCGCGGGCCAATCCGATCGCTGCCTACCTGGGCGGCGGTGCCGTTGCGAAACTCGGCAATTGGCGGCTGGGTTTGGCGGCGGCCCATGCCCGCCTTGGCGAAGCCGCGCGGCGCACGCTGTTTGCCCCGGACCGGGCGCGCCGGGCTGAAACCGTGGTCGAACTGACGGGGCAGCGCCCGGTAACCCCGTGGCTGCAGGTCCAGCCCGATCTGCAATATGTCATCCATCCCGGCTGGGACCGCACCATACCCAATGCCCTCGTGGCGGGCCTACGCATCAGCCTCGCCTATCCGCAAGATTGACCCCGCCCGGCGATTGGCCCTTGCATTCAGCGCGGCAAACGCAAATCTCCACCCTCGCGCCGCTCTGGCGCAGAAGGTGTCGATCCATGCTGCAATATCCGTTTCAACTGGTCGATGTGTTTGGTGAGAAACCGTTTTCCGGCAACCCGCTCGCGGTCATTGCCCTGCCTGAAGACCGGGACAGCGCAACGCTGCAGCGCATCACGCGCTGGCTCAACTTGTCCGAAACCGCATTCCTGCTGCCCCCGACAGTACCGAACGCGGATTACCGGGTGCGGATCTTCACGCTGGACCGCGAATTGCCCTTTGCCGGCCACCCAACCCTCGGCTCCTGCCACGCGTGGCTCACCATGGGCGGCGTGCCGAAGGACGCCGGTGTCGTCGTGCAGGAGTGCGGTGCCGGTTTGATCACGGTGCGGCAGAGCGCCGAGGGCTTGGCCTTCGCAGCACCGCCGCTAATCCGTTCGGGACCGGTGGACGCGGACAAACTCGCAGAGGCCTGCGCCGTTCTCGGCATCCGGATCGAAGATGTCGTCGCAGCCCAGTGGATCGACAACGGCCCCGGTTGGCTTGGCCTGAGGCTCGCCAGCGCAGAGGCCGTGATTGCGGTGGAACCGGCGCGTTCGCACAAAGCGCGGATGGATATCGGACTGGTTGGCCTCCATCCTGAAGGGCATCCGCATGCCTATGAAGTCCGCGCGATCTTCAGCGATCCTTACGGCGCATTGATCGAAGATCCGGTTACGGGAAGCCTCAATGCATCCGTCGCGCAATGGATGCTTGGCGAGGGGCTGGTCGGCCCGCACTACACCGCCAGCCAGGGCACACGGCTGGGGCGCGACGGCCGGATCAGCATCGAGAGCGAAGCGGGCGGCCCGATCTGGGTGGGCGGAAACACCGAAACGCTGTTTTCAGGCGTGACAGGCCAACCCGCACTCTAAAT
>CAIKKO010000302.1 GCA_903828025.1 uncultured Sphingomonadales bacterium | reverse complement strand
GAGCTTGGCGTTGACCGATGCTTCCGAACGCGCGAGCGAACCGTGCATCCAGTCATGGCCTTCCGAAGCGTCCATCTTCGACGAGTTGTCTTCGGCGGCGAGGCCGTCGTCGACGATCTGGCGCCAGGCCGAGTTCTTCTCGAGCTTCGCGGTGCCTTCACGCAAGCTGGGCGCGCGCCAGAAGGCGGCGAGGCTCTTGTACTGGCCCATGATCTTCTGCTGCTCGAAGAACTTCGTGAACAGAATGAAGAACGAGCCGAACGACATGATGCCGAGGATCGAGACGGTGGCATACGAGATGAAACCACCGGCCTGCAGGGCTTCAGCAAAGCCGAACTTGTTCTGCGGCGCAGCGGTCGTTGCTGCCGCGGCGAGCGTTTGAATGAGCATTCGGGTCTTCCTCTTCAAGATTTCGTAGCATTGGGGTCAAAAAGATAAGCTCAGGCTGTGTATCTGCGGCCTGATCGCGCCGGTTCATTTCCTGCGGACATCAGTCCTTCGGAATGACCCAGCGGATCGTGTTGGCGTAGGAACCCGCTACCGGTTTGCCTTCACCATCGGTCGCAGGTGCAAACCTTGCGCGTCGCCGCACGTTGTCACACGTCGCCTGATCGAGATCGGGGCTGCCGCTGGACCGGGTCACTTCGCAAGAAGTCACCTTTCCGTCTGTCCCGACGGTCACGCGGAAGCCGGTGCTTCCTTCCCGCTCTTCACGCAACGCACGCGAAGGGTAGTCGTTCGACGTCGCCCAGTTTGCCGGGCTGCCCTTGGGCGCCGGAGACTTTGGCTGGAACCTCGGCGGGGGCGGAGGCGGAGGCGGCGGAGGCGCAGCCGTGGTGAACACCGGAGCCGGAGGCGGCGGCGTAGACACGGTTTCGATCTGCGGTTGCGCAGGCGCGTTGAACGAAATCGGAGGCGGCGGCGCCACAATGGGTGGCGGCGGCTGGTCCGGCTTCGGGGGGGGCGGCGGCGGGGTTTCCGGAGGTTTCTCTTCTTCGATGTTAACCGCCGAAGTCACCTCTTTGACCTTCTTGTATGCCTCGTAAGCCAGCCCTGTCACCAGAGCGTAGCCAACGATGATATGAAGGACCGCAACGACGATGAGCGCGGTGATCTTGTTACCGCTCATCTGTTGGTCAGCGTATGCCATTCAGCTCCAAAACTCCTGATCTTCCGCGATGGTCCGCGTTACAGGCAATACGAGATTGCACGCAACGCCATACATCACGGAATCGCGCATGGAATCACCCATCCAGCGCGATTGGCCAATCCAGCGATTTAATTCCACCCTGCCGGCAAACCGGTCCGCCGACATCGGGTGCAAGGAACCCGGCGACGGCTTTTTCGAGCTTTCATTGTTGAAATACCCGATAACCCGGAGCTTTAACGCCGAAGCCAAAGCCGCGCAAATGCTTTATCGGTCAACCTTCAATTCACAGTTCCGCTGCTTGAAACATGCCGAGATGCCCGGCCCGGCCGGTGCCCGAGACACAAGGACCCTTGAATGCTGCATCTTTCCCGTCTTTCCGCCCGCAGGATCGGGGCCTGTCTGCTGGGTGCGGGCCTGCTGTGCCTCGCCCCCGCAGGCGCAACCTACGGACAGGAAACCGCTTTGCCCGAGGCGATTGCCCCGGCGCTGCAGCCCGATTCGGACTATGCCTATGCCGACCTTGTCGACCTTGCCCTCCCAGCCGAGGTGGTTGTGCGGGCGCAAGTGCGCAAAGCCGTGCGGCTCAAGCCCGAAGAAGCCCCCGGTCTCGCGGCGGGACGGGCCAGATTTTACATCGAGGCGCGCACGTCCGCGCTGCTGATCGGGCCGGATCTGGGCGAATCGATCCAGTTCCTGGCCGACGTGCTGCTGGACGCTCGCGGCAAGCCGCCGAAACTGAACCGGACCGAAGTCCTCGTGCTGGCCAGAACGGTGCCCGATCGGCCCGGCGAGCTGCAGCTGGTCGCGCCCGATGCGATGCTGGCGGCAACGAGCGCGCGTGAGGCCACTCTCAGGGCGATCCTGACCGAGACGACTCGCCCGGATGCCCCGCCTGCCATCACCACGCTGCGCGAAGTGCTGCATGTCGCGGGAAATCTGGCGGGCGAGGGCGAAACCCAGTTGTTCCTCGCCACCGCCACCGGCGCGCCGGTTTCAATTTCCGTGCTGCGCCGCCCCGACCAGCCGACGACTTGGGGGGTCAGCTTTACCGAGATTGTCGATTCGTCCGCCCGGCCGCCGCTGCCCGCCACGCTGGCCTGGTACCGGCTCGCCTGCGGGTTGCCCCAGCGCATGCCCGCGCACGCCAACATCTCGGGCACCGCTGCGGACCGGCGCGTGGCCGCCGAAGATTATGCGCGCGTGCTGGCCGACCTTGGCCCCTGCACCCGCAAGCGCAGCGCGACTTAGGGTTTGCACGCCACTGGTTGCGAGGGCCCATCAGCTCCCCTAAGGCGCGGCATAAGACTTGACGGGGATCATCATGAGCGAACCTTTGCGCATCGCGCTGGCCGGCCTTGGCACTGTTGGCGGCGGCGTGATCCGGCTGCTGGAAGCCAATGCCGCGCTGATTGCGCGCCGGGCCGGACGGCCGATCACGATCACCGCGATCAGCGCGCGCAACCGCAGCAAGGACCGCGGCGTCGACCTTTCGGGCTTTGCCTGGGAAGACGACATGGTGATTCTGGGCGAGCGGCCCGATGTCGATGTCGTGGTCGAACTGGTCGGCGGCGCGGATGGCCCCGCACTGGCACTGGCGCGCACCACGTTCGAGGCGGGCAAGGCGCTCGTCACCGCGAACAAGGCGATGATCGCGCACCACGGGCTGGAGCTGGCGACCAAGGCTGAAGCGGCCAAAGTCGCGCTCAAGTTCGAAGCAGCGGTGGCGGGCGGCATCCCGGTGATCAAGGCGCTCAAGGAAGGCGCGGCGGCCAACCACATCGACCGCGTCTATGGCATTCTCAACGGCACCTGCAATTACATCCTCTCGACCATGGAGGATACCGGCCGCGATTTCGCCGATGTGCTCGCCGAAGCGCAAGCCAAGGGCTATGCCGAAAGTGATCCCTCGTTCGACATCGACGGCATCGACGCGGCGCACAAGCTGGCCATCCTTTCCAGCATCGCGTTCGGCACCGCGATTGATTTCAAGCCGGTCGCCGCCACTGGCATCCGCCGCGTGCTGGCCGCCGATATCGCCGAGGCCGATGCGCTGGGCTATTATATCCGCCTGATCGGCATGGCTGAAACCGAAGTGGACGCGGCGGGCGAGCGCCGCCTGTTCCAGCGCGTCCACCCGATGCTGGTCCACCGCGATCACCCGCTGGCGCATGTCGACGGCGCGACCAATGCGGTGGTGGCGGAAGGCAATTTCGTGGGTCGGCTGCTGTTTCAGGGCGCAGGCGCGGGCGATGGGCCGACGGCCAGCGCGGTGGTCGCCGACCTGATCGACATCGCGCGCGGGGATATCGGCGCACCGTTCTCGATCCCGGCGGCCGAGCTTGAAGCGGCGGCTCCGGCCGCAACCGGGCACCGCACCGGCAAGGCCTATCTGCGGTTCACCGTGGCGGACAAGCCCGGCGTGCTGGCGGAAATCACCGCAGCGATGCGCGATGCCGGGGTTTCGATCGAGAGCCTGATCCAGAAAGGCCGCGCCGCGATCGGCAGCGCCGATCAGGTGCTGGTGGCGATTGTCACGCACGAAGGCCCGGAAAGCGCGATTGCCGAGGCCTTGCGCCTGCTCGATGGCTCGCCCAGCTTGGGCGCGCCGCCGCTGGTGATGCATATTCTGGAGGACTAAGTCCCTCTACGGCGCGCGAATCTCCCCGCGCGCGATCTTGTCGGCGTCCGAATCGGGCGGTGCCTCGGGCAGCTTGGTGATATCGAAGTAGTACATCGGCGGCGGCACTCCGCCAAAGCCGATGCAGCCCCGGCTGCAATCGGGCAAGCCGCTGATATTGGGCGCGCGCGGCAATCCGTCCTTGGTCGAATGGGCCGATTCGAGGTCGTCCCGCAGCGGCAGGCGTTCCTTGTCGTTCGCCTCGCGCCCGCCGCAGACCACGATGGAGCCGTCCGGGCCGGGCACCCCGCAGCGCGGCTTCTGCGCGCCGTGCAGCAGGCGCTGTGCAATCGCGGCGTTCGCCTCGGTCTGAGCGTCTGATGAGGCGGTAGCAACCGATTCGCCAGCCTGGTCCGGGGCCATGGCGGTGGATGCTTCCTGCGCCCACGCGGCCCCAATCGGCATAGCGGCGCATAGGAATGCGCCCAACACCGCAAGAAGCAGAAAACCGTGCCTCGACAACCGTGCATCCTCCCGTCTAGGGCCGTGCTACTTCCGCCAAGCAGCCCAAGGAGTCAACGTGACCGAAGCTCGCCCCGAAACCGCCGCCTCCCAAGTCCTGGACCGCGTCCTCGTGCTCGAAATGGTGCGCGTGACCGAAGCCGCCGCCATCGGCGCATCCCGGCTCATCGGGCGCGGTGACGAGAAGGCCGCCGATGCCGCCGCTGTCGAAGCGATGCGCGCCGCCTTCAACGAGCTGTACATGGACGGCACCGTCGTGATCGGCGAGGGTGAGCGCGACGAGGCCCCGATGCTCTATATCGGTGAGAAAGTCGGCGCGGCGCCGGGCAAGGGCCCCAAGATCGACATCGCGCTCGATCCGCTCGAAGGCACCACGATCACCGCCAAGGCCGGCCCCAACGCGCTCGCCGTGCTGGCTGTGGCCGAAGAGGGCGGCCTGCTCAACGCGCCCGACGTCTATATGGACAAGCTGGCGGTCGGCCCGGGCTATCCCGATGGCATCATCGACCTCAACCGCAGCCCCACCGAAAACGTCAAGGCAGTGGCCGCCGCCAAGGGCGTGAAGCCCGAAGACATCATCGTCTGCGTGCTCGACCGGCCGCGCCACGCCGATCTGATCGCCGAGCTGCGCGGTCTGGGCTGCGGCATCAGCCTGATCCCCGATGGTGACGTGGCGGGCGTGATCGCGGTGACCAACGACGACACCGGCATCGACCTCTACATGGGCACCGGCGGCGCACCCGAAGGCGTGCTGGCCGCCGCTGCGCTGCGCTGCGTCGGCGGGCAGTTCAAGGGCCGCCTGCTGTTCCGCAACGAAGACGAGAAGCAGCGCGCCTACAAGTGGGGCATCACCGATCTGAACAAGGTCTATGACCTCAAGGAACTGGCCAAGGGCGATTGCATCTTTGCCGCGACGGGCGTGACCGACGGGTCGCTGCTCGCCGGGGTCAAAGTGCGCAAGGACGGCGTGATGACCACCGAAAGCGTGGTCATGCGCGCCAGTTCGGGCACCGTGCGCTGGGTCAAGGGCGAACACCGCCGCCCGCGCTGAGGGGTTTAACTCGCCAGCGCCAGCCGGGTCGGCGTTTGGGCTTTGTCCAGCGCTGACCGGCGGCGCAGGTTCTCCGGCGCGGCCACGGCTGCCGGGCGGTTCGCGGTATCGCGCGTGCGGAATGTCGCGACCAGTTCGCTCAGCCGCACCGCTTCGGAGGAAAGGCTGCGGGTCGCTGCCGAGGATTGCTCGACCATCGCCGCGTTCTGCTGGGTCATGCGGTCCATCTCGCCCATCGCGCCGTTGACCTGGATCAGGCTTTCGGCCTGGCGCGAGGCGGACCCGGCGATATCCCCGATCAGCGCGCTGATTTCGCTGATGCGGCGCACGATCCCGCCCAGCTTGGTGCCGCTCTCGCTGACCAGACTCACCCCGTCGGCAACCTGTTCGCCGCTGGTGGTGATCAGCGCCTTGATGCTCTGCGCCGCATCGGCCGAGCGCTGCGCCAGCGCGCGCACTTCGGTGGCGACCACGGCGAAGCCCTTGCCCGCCTCACCCGCGCGGGCCGCTTCGACCCCGGCGTTGAGCGCCAGCAGATTGGTCTGGAAGGCGATGCCGTCAATCACGGTGATGATCTGGCCGATTTCCTGCGCGGAGGCTTCGATCGCCGCCATCGCCGCAATCGCGCGGCGCACCACTTCGCCGCCTTCGCTGGCTTCGCGGTCGGCTGCCGTGATCGTCTGGCTGACCGCCTGCGCGCTCTTGGCGGTTTCCTGCACGATGGCCGTAACCGAATCCATGGCGCGGGCGGTTTCGGCGATGCGCGAGGCCTGCGATTCGTTGCGCAAGGCTAGATCATCGGCGGCAGCGCCGATTTCCGCGATGCTGCCCTGAACGTTGGCCGTGCCCACCCGCACGGTCCGCATGGCGTTGGCCAGCGCATCGACCGCCGCGTTGTAATTCTGACGGAGCGCTTCGTAACTCGGCGGGAAAGCCTGTTCGAGCCGATGCTCCAGATCCTTGTGCGCAAGCCGGGCAAGGCCTGACGACAGCGCGGTGACCACGGCCTCCTGCTCTGCCGAAGCCTGACGGCGCGCGCTTTCGGCTGCGCGGAACACCTGCATCGCCCGGGCCACCTGGCCGATCTCGTCCCCGCGCTCGGTGCCTTCGATCACGAAGCCGACATCGCCGCCCGCCATGCGCTCCATCGCGCTGGCCGTTTCGACCAGCGGTTTGACCACCAGCCGCTGCGCCATGCGGGCACTCCACAGGATCAGGCCCAGCAGCAGCAGCGCCAAAGTGCCAAGGCCGACAAGCGCAAGCTCGGCAAGGTTGGCATTGGTGCGGCCGGTTTGGGCGCTATAGGCACGGGATAGCGCGACCAGAGTGCGGACCTGCCCGCGCTGCACCTGATAGATCGGCCCCAGCCCCATGCTGAAAGCCTCCTCGATGGCCGGGCGGTTGCCGCTGCTCACCGCTGGCAGGAAGCGCGAATCCATGATCTGCCAGAACCGGTCGGCCGCCGCGATCGTGTCGTTGACCGCCGGGCGCAGCTGTTGCGGCAGATTGGCATCCTTCCAGTACTGCTTGCGCGCCTCGAACTCGGCGCGCTCGTCCTTGAGCTCGGCAAGCTGCGGCCCTGCGCGATCCGGATCATGCACGATCAGTGCGGCGTTGAGATAAGGTTCGACCACAAAGGCCGGAGGCGGGAGCACGTCCGCAAGCAGTTCGTCCTGCAGCGCAGCCCCTTGCGTGAGCGGCCCACCGGCGCGGATGCCATAAACGACCGCCGACGCCAGCACGATGATCGCCAGCACGAGACCGATCAGAAGCCGCGCGCCGCTGCGCGCCTTGTGGCTGAGCATGCCAAGGTTCCTTACCCGGCCGCGCAGGACGTGCGGCCTCGGTATGGTTCGTAGCGCCCCCCGCCTTGCCAGCTGGCCTTCGCTGCCGCTGCGAAGAATACGTAGCGCAGTCTCGGAGAGTCAGAAAAAAGCCCCGCCGGTTTGCACCGGCGGGGCCTGTTGCTCAGTGTGGGCCGAGGCTTGGGATCAGGCGTCGCCGCCCTCGATCAGGTAATCGCCCGCATCGGCATCAAGCCCATGCGTTTCGCCTTCGACCGCTGCCAGCGGATCGTTGCCGATGGCG
Organism: uncultured Sphingomonadales bacterium; assembly: GCA_903828025.1. Classification (GTDB taxonomy): domain Bacteria; phylum Pseudomonadota; class Alphaproteobacteria; order Sphingomonadales; family Sphingomonadaceae; genus Novosphingobium. Next base: position 2,978 of record CAIKKO010000302.1, on the reverse strand, counting down.
GCTTCAGGGCCCTGCGCCAGCTCGGCGGCATGCTCTTCCGCTGCCGAATCCGGCGCAATGAGCGATTCCTGCAGCTTGCGATACGAGGCCCGCAGCGCCGCGTCGCGGCTGGTGGCCGCCACGCGCATGCGGTTCATGCCCGCGCCCGTGCCTGCCGGGATGAGCCGGCCGACAATGACGTTTTCCTTGAGCCCGATCAGCGAGTCCTTCTTGCCCTCGACCGCCGCCTGCGTGAGCACGCGAGTGGTTTCCTGGAACGAGGCGGCAGAGATGAACGAACGCGTCTGCAGCGAAGCCTTGGTGATGCCGAGCAGCACCGGCTTGCCTTCGGCCGGGCGCATGCCCAGCTCGAGCTTGGCGTTGTATTCGTTCATTTCTTCCAGATCGACCTGTTCGCCCGCCAGCAGCGTGGTATCGCCGCCTTCGGTGATCTCGACCTTCTGCAGCATCTGGCGAACGATCACTTCGATGTGCTTATCGTTGATCTTCACGCCCTGCAGACGGTAGACTTCCTGGATTTCCGCGACGAGGTATTCGGCCAAAGCCTCGACCCCCAGCACTTCCAGAATGTCGTGCGGATCGGGCGAGCCCGAGATCAGGTTGTCGCCCTTCTTGACGAAGTCGCCTTCCTGCACGTCGATCACCTTGGACTTGGGGATCAGGTACTCGACCGGTTCGCCCTCTTCCGGGATGATCGCGATCTTGCGCTTGGCCTTGTAATCGCGAACGAACTCGATGCGGCCCGAAATCTTGGCGATGATCGCGTTGTCCTTGGGCTTGCGCGCCTCGAACAGCTCGGCCACCCGCGGCAGACCGCCGGTGATGTCGCGGGTCTTGGCGGCTTCGCGGCTGGCACGCGCCAGCACGTCACCGGCCTTGACCGTCTGGCCATCCTCGACCGAAAGCGTCGTGCCCGGCGCCATCAGATAGCGCCCGGCCTCGCCCGAGTTCTCGTCCATCAGGGTCAGGCGCGGACGCAAGTCTTCCTTCTTGCCGCGCCCGCCGATGCGGTTTTCGGTGACGACGCGCTGGGCAATGCCGGTGGCTTCATCGACCAGCTCGGTGAGCGTGCGCCCATCGACCAGATCCTGATAGCGCACCACGCCCGCCTTGTCGGTGATCACCGGCAGGGTGAACGGATCCCATTCGGCCAGACGTTCGCCCTGCTTCACCGAAGCGCCGTTCTCGTGCAGCAGGTGCGTACCATAAGGCACGCGGTGCATGGCGCGCTCGCGGCCCTCGTTGTCGAGCACCACGATCTCGCCGTTGCGCGCCAGGCTGAGACGGCGGCCGCGCGAGTCCATGATGGTCGGGATATCGCGGTGGACCACGGTACCGTCGCACAGCGATTCGAGGTTGGACTGCTCGTTGACCTGCGCCGCACCGCCGATGTGGAAGGTGCGCATGGTGAGCTGCGTGCCCGGTTCGCCGATCGACTGCGCCGCGATCACGCCGACCGCCTCGCCGATGTTGACCGGCGTACCGCGCGCGAGATCGCGGCCATAGCAGGTGCCGCACACGCCGACTTGCGCCGCGCAGATCAGCGGCGAGCGGATGCGCGCCGACTGCGCGCCAGCCGCTTCGATCTTCACGATGGCGGCTTCGTCGAGCAGCGTGCCCTTGGCCATCAGCACTTCGCCGGTCTTGGCCTCGATCATGTCCTCCGCCAGCGTGCGGCCGAGAATGCGCTCGCCGAGCGAGGCGATGGTCGAACCGCCCTGCACGATGGCGCGCATTTCGAGCGCGCGCTCGGTGCCGCAATCGTCGATGGTGACGACGCAATCCTGCGACACGTCGACCAGTCGGCGGGTGAGGTAGCCCGAGTTGGCGGTCTTCAGCGCGGTGTCCGCGAGGCCCTTGCGCGCGCCGTGGGTCGAGTTGAAGTATTCAAGGACGGTCAGGCCTTCCTTGAAGTTCGAGATGATCGGCGTTTCGATGATCTCGCCCGAAGGCTTGGCCATCAGGCCGCGCATACCCGCGAGCTGCTTCATCTGCGTTGGCGAACCACGCGCGCCCGAGTGGCTCATCATGTAGATCGAGTTGACTTGCGCTTCGCGGCCCTGCGCGTCGAGCGGCGTGGCCTTGATCTCTTCCATCATGGCCGCAGCCACCTGATCGCCGCAACGGCTCCAGGCGTCGATCACCTTGTTGTACTTTTCCTGCTGGGTGATCAGGCCGTCCTGATACTGCTGCTCATAGTCAGCCACCAGTTCCTTGGTCTCTCCGACCAGCGCATCCTTGCTGTCCGGAATGATCATGTCGTCCTTGCCGAACGAGATGCCCGCCTTGAACGCGTTGCGGAAGCCGAGGCTCATGATCGCGTCGGCGAACAGCACCGTGTCCTTCTGGCCGGTGTGGCGATAGACCTGATCAATGACGTCAGCGATTTCCTTCTTGGTGAGCAGGCGGTTGACCAGCTCGAAGGGCACCGTGCTGCTCTTGGGCAGGCATTCGCCGATCAGCATGCGGCCCGGCGTCGTCTCATAGCGCTTGAGGTACTGCTTCCCGTTCTCGTCGGTCTGCGGCACGCGCGCGGTGATCTTCGAGTGCATGGTGACCGCGCCTGCGAACAGCGCCTGATGCACTTCGGCCATATCGGCCAGCAGCATGCCTTCGCCCGGCTCACCCTGACGGTCCATCGACAGGTAATAGAGGCCCAGCACCATGTCCTGCGAGGGCACGATGATCGGCTTGCCGTTGGCGGGCGAGAGGATGTTGTTGGTCGACATCATCAGCACGCGCGCTTCGAGCTGGGCTTCCAGCGAAAGCGGCACGTGAACCGCCATCTGGTCACCGTCGAAGTCGGCGTTGAAGGCCGAGCACACCAGCGGGTGAAGCTGGATCGCCTTGCCCTCGATCAGCACGGGCTCGAACGCCTGGATGCCCAGACGGTGGAGCGTCGGCGCGCGGTTGAGCATGACCGGGTGTTCGCGGATCACTTCGTCCAGGATGTCCCAGACTTCCTTGCGTTCCTTTTC
>CAIKKO010000301.1 GCA_903828025.1 uncultured Sphingomonadales bacterium | reverse complement strand
CCGAGCCTGCAGGTGTTCAGCTTCAATCCGCGCAACACCAACATCAACATTCGCGGGCTCGGCTCGAACGTCGCGCTCACCAACGACGGGCTCGAGAACGGGGTCGGGTTCTACATCGACAACGTCTACTATGGCCGCGTCGGTACCTCGCAGTTCGACCTGGTCGATCTCGATAACGTCGAAGTGCTGCGCGGGCCGCAGGGCACGCTGTTTGGCAAGAACACGACTTCGGGCGTGGTCAATATCACCAGCCGCAAGCCCTCGTTCGAGCCGGAGTTCACTGGCTGGGCAGACGTCGGCAACAAGGGCTATTATCAGCTGCGCGCCTCGGCCAGCGGCGGTTTGATTGCCGACAAGCTGGCGGTGCGCCTTTCGGGCGCGATAAGCCAGAACAACGGTTTCACCTTCAACAAGACGCAGAACTCGCGCGCGCAGGACTATTACAACGCCTCGGTCCGCGGGCAGCTGCTGTTCACGCCGACGCCGGACATCTCCTTGCGCGTGATCGGCGACTATTCGCGCCAGAAGCAGCACAACGTGCTGAACCTGTTTGTTGCCAACACCGCGACTTACACCGACGGCAAGCCCATCCCTAACAGCTTCAGCATCCGCACCGCGCGCTTTGCGGGCTATACCCAGCCGTCGTTCAACGCCTTCGACCGGATTGGCGAGGCGGACAGCCACTATCAGGCCGACATGGCCGGATACGGGGTGTCCAGCCAGCTTGACTGGGATCTGGGCGGTGCCGAGCTGACCGGTATCACGGCCTATCGCTGGTGGGACTGGGACCCGGCCAACGACGGCGACAGCACCTCGCTTCCTGTCATCGTCAAGGCACAGCAGGCCAATCGCCAGCGCCAGTTCAGCCAGGAGCTGCGCATCTCGTCCAAGGGCAGCCGCACGATCGATTATGTCGTTGGTGCGTACTACTTCTGGCAAACGGTCAAGGGCTATGGCGCAACCGGCTATGGCTCTGCTGCGCCGACCTGGTTCATCCCGGCCGTGCCAGCCGCAGTCGCCAATGCCGCGCTCAATGGCTTTGAAGTCAATTCCCGCTCGGAACCGCGCACCAAGACGATCGCCGCGTTCGGCCAGACCGACTGGCACATCACTCCCACCGTTACGCTAACCACGGGCCTGCGCTTCACCCACGAGGAGAAGACCGGCACGTTCGAGCAGTACGTAGCCAGTGCGCCCGATATCTCGGCATTCCCGGCACCGGCGCAGACCGCGATCCAGACCATCCGCAACAACTTCAACCGGGTCGTGCCGCTCACTACAACCCGTCTGACCGATGACAGTCTCTCGGGCCTCGCTTCGCTGAGCTGGAAAGTCACGCCCGATGTGCTGGTCTACGGCACGTATTCGCGCGGCAACAAGTCGGGCGGGCTCAATCTCACACAGCTGCCGATTACGATCACTGATCCCAGCGTGCGGCCGGAAAAGGTGGACTCGTTCGAAATCGGCGTGAAATCGCAGTTCCTCGACAGGCGCGCCACGCTCAACCTTGCGGGCTTCTGGACCGATATCAGCGACTACCAGACCGCGATCACCGATACCGATCCGGTCGTGGTCGGTGTGACCCGGCAATACATCGCGAACATTCCCAAGGTCCGGTCAAAGGGCGTTGAAGGCGATTTCCGCTTTGCCGCCAGCGACCGGTTCGCGGTCAACGCCTCGGCCAGCTACACCGAAGCGACATATGTGACCTATACCAACGCGCCGCTCGCGCCCGAAATCAACCCGGTGCGCGCGGGGCTCCCCAACGTCGTGGCAGCGGACCTCAGCGGGCAGCAACTGCCGGGCGTACCCAAGTTCGCCTATACGCTAGGCGCAGACGGCAACCTGCCGGTGGCGCAAGGGCTCAGTACCTATGCGCATGCTGACTGGTCCTACCGGTCGAGCTTCAACACCTCGTCGAGCAATTCGGCGCTGGGGCAGATTGCGGGCTACGGCCTGATCAATGCCCGGCTCGGTGTGCGCGCCGAAAGCGGCCTATGGGACCTGGCGATCTGGGCCAAGAACCTGCTCGACAAGGACTATTACCTCAGCCTCAGCCCGGCAGCGACCGGCGTGGTGACCGGTCAGGTGGGCGAACCGCGCACCTTCGGCGCAACGCTCCGCACCCGGTTCTGAAGGAGCCGGGGCCGTGACATACCATCCTCTCCCATCTGCATTCACGGCCCCGGCTTCGAAGTCCGATCTCTCGCTGGTGCGGCTCTTGCGCTTTACCGCGCTGGTTGTGCCCCTCGCCGCCGCAGCGCAGCCGATGATGGCCTATGTGCCCGCGTTGCTGTCACGCCATTACGGGATACCCCTCGCCACGCTCGGCATGCTGTTCCTCGTGGGGCAGGTCATCAATTCGCTGCTTGATCCGCTGATCGGCACGCTCAGCGACCGGACCGAAAGCCGCTTCGGCCGCCGCCGTCCGTGGATTTTGGGCGGGGGAGTGCTCTTTATAGTTGGTAGCGCGATGCTGTTCTTCCCACCCGTCGGTGTGAGCACCGTCTGGGTCGGGGCGGGCGTGCTGCTCTACTATCTCGGCACATCGGCCATGGGCACGACGTTCATGGCCTGGTCGGGCGAGGCCAGTGGTGATTATCACCAGCGCACGCGTATCGCTTCGATGTTCACGCTGTTCTCGTCTTGCGGGCTGGTCGTGGCATTGGTGTTGCCCGCTATTGCCGATCAGCTCCGTCCGGGCGACGGGCCGCTGCGCCTTACCCTGTTCGGCACGCTGGTGTTGGCAACGGCAGTGCCCGGCCTGTGGCTTTCGCTCACCGCCATGCCGGATCGCTCGCCGCCCGCTCTGGAACGCCACTTGTCCTTTCGCGCCTCGCTCGCGGCGGTCCTGGGCAACGCGCTGTTGCTGCGCGTGCTGGCCGCCGATGCGGCGGTGACGGCGGGGCAAGGCGTGCGCACCGGCCTGTTGTTGTTTATCGTCACATTCTACCTCGGTCGGCCCGAATGGGCGGCGGGCATGTTCCTGTTCCAGTACTCGTTCGGCATCCTCTCCGCCCCGATCTGGCAGCGTGTCGGCCTCGCGCTGGGCAAGGCGCGTGCGGCGGTACTGGCTGAGCTCGTGCAGTCCGCGATCAACCTCGGCCTGCTCTTCCTCACTGCCGACCGTTTCTGGCTGATGCTGGTGCTCGCGCTGTTGCAGGGCCTCAGCCAAGGCTCAGGCAACCTGATGCTCCGCTCGATCGTGAGCGATATTGCCGACCAGCATAGGCTGGCGACCGGCGAGGACCGCGTCGGGCTCTACTTCTCGGTGTTCAGCATCTCGGT
>CAIKKO010000300.1 GCA_903828025.1 uncultured Sphingomonadales bacterium | reverse complement strand
TGCGCGAAGGCGTACGCCTTGTTCAGGATCGTGAGGCCCGGCTAGCGGCATTCGATGCCGCGATCATGGAAGGTGTTCGAGAGGCCGACGCGGGTCTCGGTACGCCTGCCGAAGAGGCGTTTGATCGGTTGGAACGCAAGTATCGGGGCATGATACACCCGCAATGAGGGTGATTATCGCGCCCCGCGCGCTAGCGGATCTAGAAGCTATCGGCGACTTCGTCGCTCGGGAGAATCCAAGGCGCGCGATTTCCTTCGTCGGCGAACTCCGTGATCGCTGTCTCTCGCTTTCCGAGAATCCCGAGCGTTTTCCATTTGCTGAACGGCTCGCTGGCGTGCGCAAGATCAGCCATGGCAGCTATCTGATCTTCTACAGTGTCTATCCCGACCGCGTGACCATCGCACGGATTTTGCATGCGGCGACGGATTATTACGCGAGATTTCCCGAGTGATGAACCTCCCCCCCTACCTCCTGCTCGCCATCGCCATCGTCGCGGAGGTCATCGCCACCACTGCGCTCAAGCAGTCGGCGGGGTTTACCCGGATGGCACCGCTCGCGCTCAGCATGGCGGGCTATGCGGTGGCGCTGTTTTTCCTGTCGCTGACGCTGGAGCGCATTCCCACCGGCGTCGCCTATGCGATCTGGTCGGGCGTGGGGATCGTGCTGATCACCGCGCTGGCGTGGGTGGTGCATGGCCAGCGGCTCGATTGGCCCGCGCTGGCCGGAATGGGCCTGATCATTGCCGGAGTGCTGGTGCTGAACCTGTTTTCGAAGGCAAGCGTGGGCTGATCGCTCAATCCATATGCTTCAGGCCGACGCGCAAATAATCCCACCCCGTAATCACCGTCAGCGCCGCAGCGGTCCACAGCGTGATCAGGCCGATCGTGTGCGGCACATTGGCGTCGACCCCCGCAATCCAGACCGTCCAGTCCGGCGTGGCCTCGCCCAGAATGAGCGCACCGAGCGAGAGGAACTGGAACGTGGTCTTCCATTTGGCGAGCTTTGAAACCGGCACCGAGACCTGAATTCCGCCGAGAAATTCGCGCAGACCCGAAACCGCAATCTCGCGCACCAGAATGATCAGCCCCGCGATCACATGGAGATCGCCGACATAGGGCCCGGTCAGCACGCCTTGCGCGGTCAGCACCAGGATCACCGCCGCGACCATGATCTTGTCGGCAATCGGATCGAGGAAAATGCCGAGCTTGGAGACGGTGCCCTGCGCGCGGGCGAGATAGCCGTCGAAATAGTCGGTCACGCCCATCAAGGCATAGACCGCAAAGCCGATGGCATAGCCGGTGTGCCAATGGGGCCACCACAGGAGGCCGGCCAGCAGCGGCACGGTTACGATGCGCGAAAGCGTCAGCAGGTTGGGTAGTGTCAGCATTGCCTTCCCGCCATAGGCCGGACGGGCCTGCCATGAAACCGCAAGATGCTTCCCCAGAAGTCTCTTGCCCGGACCGCCCATCTGTTTAAGGGTCTGCGCGCGAAACGGAATGCTGGCAAGGACCTAATGACAACCACTGCGCTGCTTATCCGTAAACGCCGGTTCCTGCCCCTCTTTGCCACGCAGTTGCTCGGCGCGTTCAACGACAACCTCTACAAGAACGCGATGATCCTGTACGTGGTCTACACCGTGTACAGTTCGGAGGCCGCCGAGGCGCGCTTCTCCGCGATTGCCTCTGCGGTGTTCATCCTGCCATTCTTCCTGCTTTCCGCGCTGTCGGGCCAATTGGCAGACATGCGCGACAAGGCGCGGATAATCCGCTTCGTCAAGGCGGCGGAGATCGGCATCATGCTGGTCGGCGCGGCCGGGCTGTTTCTCGCCTGGCGGGGGATTGCGGTCCACATCCTCGCCATTCCGCTGATGCTGACAGCGCTGCTCGCGATGGGCGTGCATTCCACGTTTTTCGGCCCCATCAAATATGCGATCCTGCCGCAGCACCTCCAGCCGAACGAAGTGCTTGCGGGCACCGGGCTGGTCGAGGCGGGGACGTATATCTCGATCCTCGCGGGCACGATTTTTGCGGGCTGGATTCCGGTCGAATGGGCCGCGGTGATCTGCGTCGGCACGGCGATGATCGGCTTTTGCACCGCCCAGTTTGTGCCGCCAGCACCGCCGCAGATGGAGCCGGAGCCGCTCGATTTCCATGTGATCCGCTCCTCGATCACGCTCGTGCGGATGACCACGCGGCACCCGCGCGTGTTCCTTGCCATTGCCGCGATCAGCTTCTTCTGGACCATCGGCGCGGTGCTGTTCATCCAGTTCCCGCCGCTCGCGAAAAACGTGCTCTCGGCCAGCAAGGAAGTCGCCAGCCTGTTCCTGGTGGTGTTCTCGATCGGCGTCGCCATCGGCTCGGTTTCGATCAACCACCTGCTCAAGGGCAAAGTGTCGGCGCGCTATGGCCCGGCTTCGGTGGTGGTGATGGGTATCTTCATTGTCGCCTTCCACGTGGTCTGCAAGATGTGGCAGCACAGCGTGGGCGGCGGGCTCCTGAACGTGCCCGAATTCGTTTTGCAGCCGCTGGCCGTGCCGCTGCTGCTCACCCTGCTCGGCATCGCGGTTTCGGGCGGCATGTTCGTGGTGCCGCTCTATGCGTTCCTCACCACGGTGGTCGACAAGGCGGAAACCGCGCGCACGATCGCGGCGAACAACATCGTCAATGCCGGCGCGATGGTGGTCGGCTCGCTGATCGCGGTAGGCCTGAGCGCGGCGGGTGTGCCGCTGGCCGATCAGCTGCTGCTGGGCGCAGCGATGTGCCTGATTGCGGCGTGGCTCGGCCGGGTGCTCTACCGCGCCGAACTCGCCCACCTGGGCGAGATCGAACATACGTTCGAGTAGAGTCTGAACTTTAGAAAATAAACGCCGAAACCGCAAGGAAACAGGCGCAGTAGGCGAGCAGGAAGTCTTTCATGTCCTGCAGCGTGATCTTGCGCGGATCGACCGGCGGTGAACGCATCTCACCCAGCTGCAGGCCGCCCGCGCTGATCACCGCGAGCGCCTGCTCTACTTCGGGCTCGAAGCGGGGCAGCGGGCGCAGCACGTGCGCGGGCAGTGTGCGGCGGAAGGGATGTCCGGCAAGGTCCGGATTGAGAGCGCGGCGTTTGATCATGCCGCCCTGTTAACCCCAAATTTACCATCCGGGGAGCGGGCGCTTGCACGCTTGGCATGCCCAAACCGGGACCGTTCCGAACCGGGACATATCCCGCAGCCGCAATGATCCTGTCATCATTCTGTCCCGCCAGCCATTTCCAGAATCAGGGTCCATTCCTCCGCCCGCACCGCTGAAACCGAAAGGCGCGAAAGTCGCAGCAATTCCATCGCCGCCAGCGCTTCGGTCGCCTTGATCGTGGCAAGCGTGACGGGCGATTTGAGTTTGGCCACCGGCATGACTTTCACCGCCGCCCATTTGCCATCCGGATCGGTCGGATCGGTCAGGCCGGACGCGCTGATCCTCGCGATTCCAACGATCTCCTTGCCGATGTTCGAGTGATAGAAGAACGCCAGATCGCCCACTTGCATGGTGCGCAGATTGCGCGCGGCGAGGTGGTTGCGCACACCGTCCCACGTCCCTTCCCCCTCGGCCACAAGGTCATTCCAGCCATAGACGTCGGGTTCGGATTTCATCAGCCAGAGCTGGTCGGTCGCCGCGATTTTGCTCATGCATGCCTTCCGCAATCAGGGTATGCGAGGGCTCTTAACCGCAATCACGCGAAGCGAAAACCATGAACCTCGAACTGCTCCCCGTGCTCTCGCTGGCAGGCGATCCGGCCGCTCTGGCACAGGATCTTGGCGCGAGTTTCCAGCGCTTCGGCTTCGCGCTGGTCAAGGATCACGGGCTCGATCCGGCCCTGACCGAGCGCGGGTGGGCGCTTACGGAAGCGTTCTTTGCGCGGCCCGAGGCGGAAAAGCGGCGCTGGCATGTGGCGGCCGGCGGCGGGCAGCGCGGCTATACCCCGTTCGGCACCGAAATCGCCAAGGGCGCGGCGGTCCACGATCTCAAGGAATTCTGGCACGTCGGCCGCGAAGCGGGGGCCGGTGCCGACGCCGCGATGCCCGCCAATGTCTGGCCCGATAGCCCCGCAGGCTTCCGCGAGACGTTCACCGCGCTCTACGCCGAATTCGACCGCATCGGCGCGCGGATCCTCTCGCATATCGCGGTGTGGCTCGGCCTTGCGCCGGACTGGTTCGATGCCGAGATCGCGGGCGGCAATTCGATCCTGCGCCTGCTGCACTATCCGCCGGTGCCGGACGCGACCGGCGGCGCGATCCGCGCAGGCGCGCATGAGGATATCAACCTCATCACCCTGCTACTCGGCGCGGAAGAAGCGGGCCTTGAACTGCTGACACGCGAAGGCCAGTGGATCCCCGCCGCGCCGCCGCCGGGTGCGCTCGTGGTCAATATCGGCGACATGCTGCAGCGCCTGACCAACCACGTGCTGCCCTCCACCACGCACCGCGTGCGCAACCCCGAAGGCGCGCGCGCCGACCATAGCCGCTATTCGATGCCGTTCTTCCTGCATCTGCGCAGCGAATTCAGCATCAGGACGCTGCCGGGCTGCGTCAGTGCCGCGAACCCGGATCGCTATCCGCTGCCGATCACGGCGGACGAATACTTGCACGAACGGCTGCGCGAGATCGGGCTGACCGGCTGAGGCGCGTTTACGCCGCGACCTCCAGCACTTCGATTGCGCCTTCCTTGCCCGCGAAATCCACCTCCTCGCCCGCTTCCGCGCCCAGCAGCGCGCGGCACAGCGGCGCGGAGAAGGCGAGCAGCCCGGCCGCAGGGTCCGCCTCGTCGTCGCCGACCAGCGTGATCGTCCGCGCCTTGCCGTTCAGCCGGTAAGTGACGGTCGAGCCAAAAGCGACGACCTCGCCCTGCGGCGGCGGCATGACTTGCGCGGTGGCCTGCCGGGTGAGCCAGTAGCGCAAGTCGCGGCGCAGCTTCTTGATCGCCTCCTCCTCGGAAAGGCCGGGCAGCTGCGCTTCCAGTTCGGCCACACGCGCGACAATCAGCGCAAGCCCGCGCTCGGTCACGAGATTGGGGCCGGGCGGGATCGGCAGTTCGAACTTGGGTTCAAGGTGCTCGTCATCGCCTTCACGGCGAAACGCAACGCTCATGCTTCTTCCACTTCATCCACCGTCCATTCGGCCAGATCGGGGGCGCTGCCGATGAGCGCGAGGCCGTGGGCAATGGAGGTCAATTCGTTGCCGCTGGCAATGCGCTTCTCGCCAAAGCGCCGCTCGAACAGCGCGCGTACTGCCGGAATGAGCGAGGAACCGCCGGTAACGAACACGTGGTCGATCTGCCCGGCCGCGAGCCCGGCCCGCGCCAGCACGCGGTCCACGCCCTCATCCAGCTCGGCCAGATCCGAGGCGATCCAGCGTTCGAACTCGGCACGGGTCACATCGGCGGAAACGGACAGCCCCGCCCCTTCGAAGCGGAATTCCGCGTGGGTCTGGCTGGACAGCGCGCGTTTGACCGCGCCGATGGCTTCATAGAGCCCGTAGCCCAGTTCGTGCTCGACCACCGCAATCATGCGGTCGATCGCCGCCGGATCAGTCGCGGCGTGGCGCAGCTTGGCCAACTGGTCGAGCGTGCGTTTGTTGCGCATCAGCGCAAGGCGCGACCAGTCGCTGAAATCGGAGAAATGACCGCCCGGGATTTCCAGCACTTTGTCAAACGAGCGATAAGTGCCGCCCTTGCCGAGCAGCGGCAGCACCAGCTGGTCCATGATGCGGTAGTCGAACCGGTCCCCCGCTATGCCCACGCCCGCCGAAGCGAGCGGCACGCAGCGCCGCGCGGCATCGGGCGCGGCCACGCGCACGATGGAAAAGTCGCTCGTACCGCCGCCGAAATCGGCCACCAGCAAAGTTGCCGGCTCGGTGAGCCGCGAGGCAAAGCCATAAGCCGCACCGAGCGGTTCGTAGACATAGTGGACCTTGCGCTCCAGCCCGGCGAACATCGCGGCATAGCGCGTGCGCGCGAGCGCCGGATCGGGCCGCGCGCCGACATAGCGCACCGGGCGGCCCACCACGATCCGTTCGGGCAGCGCTTGCAGCGCGTCTCCGGCATGCCCAGTCAGGTGATCGAGGAAGGTGCGCCCCAGATCCTCGAACCGCAGCCGCTTGGTGAAGATCTGCGCATGTTCGAACGTGGTGCTCGCGGCGACCGACTTGAACGACTGCAGGAAGCGCGAACCTTGCGGGAAGCCGAGGAATTCGGCGATGGCCCAAGGGCCCGCTTCATGCGCCAGCCCGCCGCGCACGGTATCCTCCTGCCAGAAGCACAGCGCCGAGCGGAACACCGCGCTGGCCCCGCCGGGCGCGGCGAAATCGACCAGTTCGACCGCTCCGTTGCCCCCCGTGCGCGCAACGACCGAATTGGTCGTGCCGAAATCGATGCCGACTGCGGGCACGTTGGAAGACTGGGCAAACATGGAAAATGGGGCTTTCGGGTCAGACGCGGCAGACATGCAAAGAGAAGGCCTGCCCTTACCCTGCGGTTTCCTTCGGCATCACGTTGTATTTGCGCACTTCGTCCTGGCTCAGGCAGTAGCGCGTGGTCTTGTTGGCGGCGGTGGCGACGGCCTGCTGGCGGTACATCACTTCGGTGAGCAGCTTGCGCGAGATGCCCATGCGGATGAGGAAATCGTTGTCCTCGCTGGCGAGCAGCGCGCTGTCCTGCTCGATCTGGCCGATCAGCCGCGTAGTCTCCGCGCTGCCTTCCTCGACCGAGATCTCGATCGTGTCGCGGTCGCCGGTGTGGGTGAACATGTGGACCATGAACACCCCGCCCGGATCGACAAAGCGCCGGTCGCCGCCCATGAACACGAAGTTGCACGCGGAAAAGCAGGTCCAGCCCCGAGGGATGCGCGTGACCATGCCGGGATAGCTGCGGATCACCTTGCCCGCGAGATTGCCCGCGCGCGCATCGCCGCCGCGCGATTTGATCCACACTTCCTCGATCCGCTCATCACCGTCGAGCGCAGCCTTGAGCCGCTTGGGCAGCGTCGAATCGATGATCCCGTCTGCGATCAGCACATGCTTGCCGTTCATGTCCGCCGCCGTCAGCGCAATGGCCTTGGGCTGGCCCCAATTGGGCTGCGCGGGGCACGAGGGGTTGTCCTTGTCCATCACGATGGCCGGCGGTTTGGCCGCCACGAGGCCGAGCGCGGCGGCGGCCAGCGCCAACGTGCGCAAGCGATCCATCGTCAGGCCATCAGCGCATAGCGCGATGAGCCGGGCTTGCGGCACATGTGCTTATTGGCGGTGGTTTCCTCACCGTTGACGATGATCACGTCGCTTACGGTGATGCACTGCATGCCGCCCTGATCGTTGTCGTTGCGCGCGACCACGGTCGACGTGCCCGAGACGTTCTCACGCGTATCGGATGTCCACGAGGAGGACGCGCCGACCGGCGGCGGAGACGTATCGCCAGCCGCGCCGCGCGTGGCTTCGATCGTGGCGCTGGCGGCCTGCTTCTGCTCGGCGGGATCGAGTTTGCAGGCGATGGCGTTGGTCAGCGTGCCGGCCACATCGGAAATCGGGAAATAGCTTGAAACCCCGGCGGAACTGGCAGCGCGGCCCAGCCCTTGCCCGATTAGCCCGCCGAGCAC
>CAIKKO010000299.1 GCA_903828025.1 uncultured Sphingomonadales bacterium | reverse complement strand
GCGCATACTTGAACCCTTCGCCCGCATCGCCCAGCATCTGGTCAGCGGGTACGCGCAAGTTGTGAATCGTGATCTCGGCATGGCTGCCGGGCATCGAGCTGTCGATCGTGTTCGGCACCCCGGTGATCCGGATCGCCGGGTCGGGCAGGTCGACGAGGAACATGCAGGCGCCGCCCTTGCTGTCCAGATCTTCGGACTTGGCCATGACGATGCCGACTTTCGCGCCCTCGGCCCCGGTGATGAAGCACTTCTTGCCGTTCACCACCCAGTGGTTGCCGTCCTTGCGGCACGTGGTGAGCATCATCGAAGGGTCTGCACCCGCGCCGTTGAGTTCGGCCGGTTCGGTCATCAGGAAGGCCGAGCGCGCGCGGCCCTCCACCAGTTGCTTCAGGAAGCGCTCCTTGAGGTCCGGGCTGCCGACATGGCCGATGAGGTACATGTTGCCCTCATCCGGTGCCTGCGTGTTGCAGGCCAGCATGCCGAGCGGGGTGAGGCCCGACTTGATCAGGATCACCGCCGTCTCGCGCTGGTTGTAGTGGCTGCCGTCCGGGCGGATATGCGGGGTGAGCACGCCTGCCGCGCGCGCCAGTTCGCGCATTTCCATGACGAGTTCGTCGGTCGGCGCGCCGTGGTGGTCGCGGCGCGGGTCCTGTTCATAGGCGAAGATCGTGCCGCGCACGAACGCCTCGACCTTTGCCGCCATTGCCAGCGCTTCGCTGCTGATCGTCATGTGAAATACCTTCCTGAGAGCGTGCGCGCTTACTTCGGCGCCATGCGGATCGCGCCATCAAGGCGGATCACTTCGGCGTTGACCATCCGGTTGATCACGATGGCCTCGACCATCTTGGCATACTCTTCCGGCTTGCCGAGGCGGCTGGGGAAGGGGACCTGCTTGCCCAGCGAATCCTGCGCCTCCTGCGGCAGCGAGCCGAGCAGCGGGGTCCAGAAAATGCCCGGCGCGATGGTGTTCACGCGGATGCCGTAGCGGGCAAACTCGCGCGCGATGGGCAGCGCCATGCCGACAATGCCGCCCTTCGATGCAGCATAAGCGGGCTGGCCGATCTGGCCTTCGAACGCCGCGACGCTGGCGGTGTTGATGATCACGCCGCGCTCGCCGTCCTCGTTCAGCGGTTCGGCATCGTGGATGCGCGAAGCGAACTTGGAGAGCACGTTGAACGAGCCGATGAGGTTGATGTTGATGATCTTGGCGAAGTCGGCCAGCGGCAGCGGGCTGCCATCGCGGTTCAGCACTTTGGCTGGCGGGCCGATGCCGGCGCAGTTGACCAGAATGCGCGCCTTGCCGTTGACCGCTTCGGCTTCGGCAATCGCGTTCGTCACCGCGTCCTCGTCGGTCACGTTGACGAGGGCAAAGCGCCCGCCGATTTCGGCAGCCTTGGCCGCGCCCAGATCGGCATTGAGATCGAACAGCGTGACTTTGGCTCCGCGCGCCGCGAGCAATTCGGCGGTCGCCGCGCCCAGTCCCGATGCGCCGCCGGTGACGATGGCAGCCAGTCCGTTGATATCCATAAGTCTGTTCTCCTGCTGCGCGGGCGCTGATGCTTCGAAACGGCGAATCACGCGCCTGACCGCCCAAAAAATTTTACGCATGAGTAGATTGCATGCCCATGAGTTTTCCGTCAACTCTGTCAGCACGATGGACACCGTTTTCGATCCCAGCCAGTCGCCGTTTCCCTCGTCGGAGGAGAAGCGTTCGGCGCGCGAGGCGAAGCGCGCGGCGGTGCTGCGCGCGGCGGTGCAGATGTTCAACGAGCGCGGCTTCCACCAGACCTCGCTCGATGATGTGGCGGCGCGGCTCGGCATTTCGAAGCCGACGATTTACCACTACCTTGGCAACAAGGATCAGGTGCTGCTCGAATGCGTGACGATCGGGCTAGGCCAGCTGATCGAGGCGGCGGAGCAATCGCGCCAGAGCGCGGGGAGCGGTGCGGATCGGCTGGTAGCGTTTCTCGTGCGGCTGGCGGAAATCAACATGGACGACTTCGGCCGCTGCGTGATCCGCACCGGGGATGAGGCGCTGGCCCCCGATAGCCGGGCCCGGTTCCGCGCGCTCAAGCGCCAGATCGACACGGACTTGCGCGGCCTGATCGCGGCGGCAGTGGCGGATCGCTCGATTGCGCACTGCGATATCAAGCTCATGGCCTTCACGCTCGCGGGGGCGCTCAACTGGCCCGCGCGCTGGCACGAGCCAGGCGGCGCGCTCGCGCCCGAAGCCATTGCCCGCCAGATGGTCGCGATCCTCGCGGCGGGGTTCCTGCCGCGCTAGTCGGCCACCCGGCTGCCGTTTGCACTTGCCCGCAGCGCTGCGCTGAACCAGAACGGCAGCACGAGGGAGGGAAACGATAGCCATGAGGTTCGATCTCGCCGCCTGTGACTCGGCTGAACGACAGGCGCGCATTGATCTGGCAGCGGCCCACCGGCTCGCTGTGTACTACGGCTATCACGAAGGCATCGACAACCACTTCACGCTGCTCCTGCCCGGCCATGCAGACCGCTTCCTGCTCGCGCCGTTCGGGCTGCACTGGTCCGAAGTGCGCGCCAGCGATTTCCTCGTGGTCGACTTTGCCGGGAATGTCCTCGCGGGGGAGGGGCCGGTCGAGGATACCGCGTTCCACATTCACGCGCCCTTGCACGCGGCGCGGCCGGACGTGCGCTGCGTGATGCACACCCATATGCCCTATGCCACGGCGCTGAGCATGCTTGAAGACCCGACGCTGCTCATGGCCAGCCAGAACGCCATCGGCTTCAACGGGTTGATAGCGCTGTGCGACTACGCGGGCTTTGCGCTGGATAGCAGCGAGGGCGCGCGGATGGCCCGGGCGCTCGGCGACAACATGGTGCTGCTGCTGCGCAATCACGGCGTGGTGACCACCGGCTCGAGCGTGGCCGATGCGTTCAACACGCTCTATTTCTTCGAACGCGCGGCGATGACCCAGATCCTCGCGCAATCGAGCGGGCAGGCGGTGCGCAGCGTGCCCGATGCCGTATTGCGCCGCACGGTGGAGCAATACACCACATCGGCCAAAGTCGAGGGGCTGGACCGGATCGAACTCCATTTCGTCGCGCTGAAGCGCATGCTCGACCGGCGGGAGCCCGATTATGCCAGCTGAGCCGCGCACACTGCGCACGACCGCACCGCTCATCATCGTCGGCCTGATGGCAACAAGCCTGTTCATCAACTACATCGACCGCGGCAATCTTGCGACCGGCGCGACCCAGATCCGCGCGGATCTGCACCTTTCGGCCACCGCTTATGGTGCTTTGGCGGCCGGGTTCTACTTTGCCTATGCGTTCTGCCAGCTTCCTTCCGGGGCACTTTCAGACCGGTTTGGCGGCAAGCTCGTCCTTGGCGTCGGTGCGCTGCTGTGGTCGGTTTCCACGCTGATGACCGGGTTCGTGCAGGGGTTCCTCGGCCTGTTCATCCTGCGCATGATGCTGGGCATGGGCGAGAGCGTGGCCTTCACCACCACCTCCAAGATCATCGCCAGCAATGTCCCGCGCGCGCAGATGGGGCTGGCGAACGGGGTGATCGGCTTCGGCTATCTCGTCGGCCCGGCTGTGGGCACGTTGCTCGGCGGCTTCATGATGGCCCGCTGGGGCTGGCGCGCCACGTTCCTCGCGTTCGGCGCTGTCTCGCTGTTCTGGCTGATCCCGTGGAGCCGAGTGCGGATCATCGAGGCCAAGCCAGCTGAAAATCCGGACGTGAAGCCGGTGTCCATGCGCCAGATTCTGGGCCGCCGCGCTTTGTGGGGGGCCGCGCTCGGGCACTTTGCGGGCAACTGGAACTGGTATTTCATCCTTGGCTATCTGCCGATGTACCTCGAAATGCAGCGGGGCTTTTCGAAGGAGCACATGGCGACAGTGGTATCGAGCGCCTACCTCGTCAACGCGCTCGCCGCGCTGTTTGCGGGTTGGGCCTTCGACAAGGCGATTGTGCGCGGCTGGTCCCCGTCGGTCACGCTCAAGCTGCCGCTGGCCGCAGCGCATCTGGGCGGGCTGGTCTGCATGCTGGCCATGCCGTTCATGCCGATCGGCGCCTGCATCGCGCTGCTGTTTGTTTACGAGATACTGCTCGGCTTCTCGTCACCCGCCTATTTCATGATCCCGCAGATCATGGCCGGGCCCGCCGCCGCCGCGCGCTGGACGGGCATGCAGAACATGCTGGGCAATATGCCGGGAATCATCGGTGTGCTGTTTGCGGGCGTGCTGATTGATGCCAGCAACGGCTCTTACGCCATGCCGTTTCTGCTCGCCGGGCTGGTCAATATTCTCGGGCTGCTCGGCTGGATCGGGATATTGCCGAAGATCGAGCCGGTGGACTGGGAGGCGGCCTAACGCCCCTGCCATTCGGGCGCGCGGCCCTCCGCAAAGGCGCGCGGGCCTTCCAGCGCATCGTCGGAATCGAGCATCGCGCGGTACGACGGGATCGCCCCGCTGCGCATCAGCTTGTACCCTTGCTCCACTTCCAGCCCCTCAGTTGCGCGCAGGATATCGCGCGCGGCGGCAATCGCGAGCGGCGCCGAGCGGGCGATTGTGCCCGCCAGTTCCAGCGCGCTGTCGAGCAGCGCCTCGGGCTCCACCACCCGATTGACGAGATTGAGCGCGAGCGCTTCATCCGCCTCCATCCGCCGACCGGTCAGGATCATTTCGCGCGCGAGCCGCGCCGGGATCGCTTTGGGCAGACGCAGCAGTCCGCCCGAATCGGGCAGCATGCCAAGCTGCGCCTCGGGCAACCAGAACCGCGCGGCGGTGCTGGCGACGATCAGATCGGCGGCCAGCGCGAGTTCGAACCCGCCGCCGACCGCAAGGCCATTGACCGCCGCAATCACCGGCTTGGTCAGGCTGAAATACTCGGTCAGGCCCGCAAAGCCGCCGGGGCCATGATCGGCATCGACCGCCTCGCCCTCATTCGCCGCGCCCAGATCCCAGCCCGCCGAGAAAAACCTGCCGGTGCCGGTGATGATCCCCACGCGCAGCGCTGGATCGTCGTTCAGCGTCTTGAACGCGGCATAGAGTTCGTTGCTGGTCGCCACGTCGATGGCATTGGCCTTGGGCCGGTTCAGCGTGATGATCAGGATTCCGGCGCGGTGTTCGAGCGTGACGGCACTCATTGTGAAGGCTCCCTCATCCGGATCAGCGCATCGACCGCGACCGCGCCCTCGGGCAGCGCGAGCAGCGGATTGACATCGAGTTCTTCGAGCCGGTCGCCATGCGCCATGGCAAAGGCCGCGACTGCTGCGATGGCATCGACCAAAGCAGGCATATCGCACCCCGCGCGGCCGCGATATCCGGCCAGCACGCCGTAGAGCGGCAAGCGCGCGAGCGCCACTGCAATATCCGCACGGCTGGCAGGCAGCAGCACTTGTTCGACCTGGCGCAGCAGTTCGACGAAAATGCCGCCCGCGCCCAGCGTCATGAACAGACCGAACTGCGGATCACGCCCGATGCCGACAATCAGTTCAGCCACCGTGCCGCCGACCATTTCCTCGATGAGATACTGGCCGCCGAGCGCGGCCATGCGGTGCGCTTCGGCCAGCAATCGGTCGCAGCTGGTGATGCCAAGCGCGACGCCGCCCAGCTCAGTCTTGTGCGCAAGTTCAGCCCCGACGGCCTTGAGCACCAAGGGAAACGGCGCGGGCAGGGGCGCCGCCGCATCGCCGCACAGCGCTTCGAGTTCCGCCAGCGTCACCAGCGCACCGCGCGGCACCGGCACGCCGCTTGCAGCCAGCGCCGCTTTGCTGCGCACTTCATCCCAGGTAGCCGCCTCTCCTTGCAGGAGCGGCGGGGTTTCGGGGAGGGCTGCGGGGGCTGGGCTCGCCCAGGCCTCACCGATTTGCGCAGCGGCTGCCACGGCCAGCAGCGCCTTGTCGAGCCCGTTGGCAGGCATCACGCCCCCGGCGATCAGCGCGGCGGCGGTGGCCTCGGGCACGT
>CAIKKO010000298.1 GCA_903828025.1 uncultured Sphingomonadales bacterium | reverse complement strand
GGGGTCGGGGGTGGGCAGCGGCCTACGCGGCGCCGTCACTTCAACCGCTCGATCATCGCCTTGTTGATCAGGCACACGCCGTTGTCGGTGCGGCGGAAGCGCTTGGCGTCGAGCACCGGGTCCTCGCCGACCACGAGGCCTTCGGGAATGCGCACGCCCGAATCGAGGATCACGCGCGAAAGGCGCGCGCCGCGCCCGATGTTGCAATAAGGCAGGATCACGCCCTCATCGACGCTGGAGAACGAGCCCATCTTGACCCCGGTGAACAGCAGGCTGCGCCGCGCGACCGCGCCTGAAACGATGCAATCCTGCGAGATCAGCGAGGAAATCGCCATGCCGCGCCGTCCGTCCTGATCGTGCACGAATTTGGCCGGAGCCGCGACGACCTGATCGGTCCAGATCGGCCAGTCGCGGTCGTACATGTTAAGCTTGGGGACCACGTCGGTAAGGTCGAGGTTGGCCTCGAAATAGGCGTCCACTGTGCCGACATCGCGCCAGTATTCGCCGATTTCCTCGGCCGCGCGGATGCAGCTGTCGGTGAAACGGTGCGCCACGGCTTTGCCGTTCTTGACGATGTGCGGGATGATGTCCTTGCCGAAATCGCGGCTCGATCCGGGGGTTACTGCATCGAGGCGCAGCTGTTCGAACAGGAACTTGGTGTCGAATACATAGATGCCCATCGACGCCAGCGAATTGGCCGGATCGCCGGGGATCGAGGGGGGATTTTCCGGCTTTTCGACAAAGTCGGTGATCACGCTGTTTGCGTCGACGGCCATCACGCCAAAGCCCTTGGCCTCCTCGCACGGCACGACAAGGCAGCCGATGGTGACATCCGCCCCGCTTGCGACATGCTGCTGGAGCATGATCTCGTAGTCCATCTTGTAGATGTGATCGCCCGCCAGGATGACCATGTACTTGGGCGCATGGCTCGCGATAATGTCGATGTTCTGGTAGACCGCGTCGGCAGTTCCCTCGTACCACAGCGATTCCGAAATGCGCTGCGAGGCGGGCAGGATATCGAAGCTCTCGTTGCGTTCGGGGCGCATGAAATTCCACGCGCGCTGCATGTGGCGGATCAGCGAATGCGCCTTGTACTGCGTCGCCACGCCGATGCGGCGGATGCCCGAATTGATCGCGTTGGATAGCGCGAAATCAATAATCCGGCTGACCCCGCCGAAATAGACCGCAGGCTTGGCCCGGTTGTCGGTGAGTTCCCACAGGCGGCTGCCGCGCCCGCCTGCCAGAACATAAGCCATCGCATCGCGCGCCAGCGGCTGCCCGTAAGTTTCCCGCATGCCCTCTCTCCGTCTTGTTTTGGTTATCCCTCGAACACAAACATCATCGTCGCCAGCGGCGGCAGGACTACCAGCGCCGCGCCGTGCTCCGCCTTGATCCGGCCCAAATTGCCTTGCCCGGACCCGCCATAAATCGCTGCATCGCTATTCAGCGCCTCGCGCCACACGCCGTCATGCGGCAAGGGCAGGCGGTAGTGGCTGTGCAGCGTGGGGGTCATGTTGCTGACGACCACGACCGTCGGCGCGCCCGGCGCATCTCGCCGCCACGCGAACACGGAGGCCAGCGCATCGTCGACCACCAGCCAGCCGAACCCTTCGGGCTCGCAATCGCGCGCATGGAGCGCGGGGAGGGTGCGGTAGGCGTGGTTGAGATCGCGCACCCAGCGCTGCACCCCGGCGTGCTCGGGCAGATCGAGCTGCTCCCAATCGAGCCCGCGCGCCTCGCTCCATTCGCGCCCTTGGGCAAATTCCTGCCCCATGAACAGCAGCTTCTTGCCCGGATAGCCCCACATCAGCCCGTAATAGGCGCGCAAGTTGGCGAACTTCTGCCAGGCATCGCCGCTCATCTTGCCGAGCAGCGAGCCTTTGCCGTGGACCACTTCGTCATGGCTCAAGGGCAGGACGAAGTTCTCGCTGAAGGCGTACATCAGCCCGAAGGTGATCTCGTCGTGATGGTGGCGGCGGTGGACGGGATCGCGCGCCATATAGGCGAGCGTATCGTGCATGAAGCCCATGTTCCACTTGAAGCCGAAACCGAGCCCGCCCCTTGCCGGACCTGCAGCATCGGTCGGCAGGGTAACGCCGGGCCAGCTGGTCGATTCCTCCGCGACGGTGATGAAACCGGCGTGGCTGGCATAGACCGCGCGGTTCATCGCCTGAAGGAATTCAACCGCCTCCCAGTTCTCGCGGCCCCCCTCGGCGTTGGGGATCCATTCGTCCGCCTTGCGCGAGTAATCCCGGTAGAGCATCGAGGCGACCGCATCGACGCGCAGGCCGTCGACATGGTAGCG
>CAIKKO010000297.1 GCA_903828025.1 uncultured Sphingomonadales bacterium | reverse complement strand
TTGGCGGGCGGCGCTGGTGGACTATTTTCGCGCGCATAAGAGCGAGCTTAGCGAAGATTCGCAGGAGCGGCTCGAAAAGAACCCGCTGCGCATCCTTGACAGCAAAGACCCGCGCGACAAGGCGTTCGTAGCCGATGCGCCGATGATCGACACGTTCCTTTCCGCCGAAGCGCAGGACTTTTTCGGCAAGGTCACGGCTGGCCTCGATGCCGCAGGCGTGGCGTGGGTGCGTGCGCCGACTTTGGTGCGCGGACTGGACTACTACCGCCACACCGCGTTCGAGTTCGTGACTGACCGGCTGGGCGCGCAAGGCACCGTGCTCGGCGGCGGCCGCTATGACGGGCTGATTGAAGCGCTCGGCGGGCCGCATACGCCTGCGGTCGGCTGGGCGGCAGGGATCGAGCGGTTGGCGATGTTGGTGGGGGATGCCGGGGCAATCTCGGCGGAAATTCTGCCGCTGGCCATCGTTTCAGAAAACGCTCAGCTTGATCTGGAAGCTGCGGCTCTTGCCGCACATTGTCGCCGCCGAGGCATCGCAACCGAACTTGTGAGCACCGGCAATCCGCGCAAGCGGTTCGACCGGGCGCGGAAGATGGGCCCGGCTGAAATCATCACACTGGATATTCGTGACGGAACGACCCTGCGAGGGCATCGCGTACTGACGACCGATGTGCTCGCAGCGGGACAGGTGCAAGCGGCTCTCGATGGTTTCAATTTCCCGGCAAGGTCGCAATGAGGGCAGCGACTCAGCCAAATTCTTGTCACCCTGAACTTGTTTCAGGGTCCATCGTTCCGCACGCGCGGAGCGAGGGGTGGGAAGCCCAGCCCCACCGCAAGGTCGCGCCATTCCGGGTTCGCGCCGTTGATCAGATTGATCTTCCAAGGTCGCTTCCAGTTTTTCAGCTGCTTTTCGCGGGAAATCGCCCGCTCCATATCGCCGAACATCTCGAAGTGAACGAGGCGATAGACAGCATATCGGGACGTGAAACCCCTCGTGATCCGCTCGCGGTGTTGCCAAAGGCGCTGCATGAGGTTCGACGTGACGCCGATGTAGGTCGTGCCGTAGTGCCCGCTGGCAAGAATGTAGACGCAAGGGTTCTTTTCGGCCTGCATGCCGCCGAGCATGCGGCACGATGGATGCTGAAACAAGTTCAGCATGACGAGGTTTTTGGGGCGATCTCGTGTCAGTAAGCGACACCCGCCTCGCTCAAATCACCGAACGCCTCGCCGAACTCGAAGCGCGGCTCGGCTCCGGTACGCTTGAGGGGCCCGCGTTCGTCGCCGCCAGCCGCGATTATGCCGAGCTGGAGCCGGTCGCCCGCGCTGCCGCGCAAGTGCGCACGATGCGCGGCGAACTGGCCGAACTTTCCGCCAGCACCGATCCCGATCCCGAGATGCGCGCCCTCGCCGACGAGGAAATCGCCCGGATCAAGGCCGAATTGCCTGAAGCCGAGCACGCGCTCGCCATCGCCATGTTGCCGCGCGACAGCGCCGACAGCCGCCCCGCCATGCTCGAAATCCGCGCTGGCACCGGGGGTGACGAGGCCGCGCTGTTCGCCGCCGATCTCTACCGCATGTACGAGCGCTTTGCCGCCGAGCAGGGCTGGCGAGTCGAGATGGTCTCGGCCAATGCCAACGAACTGGGGGGCTTCAAGGAAGTCGTCGCCAATGTGGCGGGCACCGGCGTGTTCGCGCGGCTCAAGTATGAAAGCGGGGTCCACCGCGTGCAGCGCGTGCCCGTTACCGAGAGCGGCGGGCGCATCCACACCAGCGCCGCGACTGTCGCCGTGCTGCCCGAGCCAGACGAAGTCGATGTGCAGATCGAGCCGGGCGACATCAAGATCGACATCTACCGCGCCAGCGGGGCAGGCGGCCAGCATGTCAACACCACCGATTCGGCGGTGCGCCTCACGCACTTGCCCACCGGGCTTGTCGTGATCCAGCAGGACCAGCGGAGCCAGCACAAGAACAAGGACAAGGCGATGCAAGTGCTGCGCACGCGCCTGTATGACTTGCGCCGCGCCGAAGCCCACGGCGCGGAGGCCGAGGCGCGCAAGGCCATGGTCGGATCGGGCGACCGTTCCGAACGCATCCGCACCTACAATTTCCCGCAAGGCCGCGTGACCGACCATCGCATCAACCTGACCTTGCACCGCCTGCCCGAAATCCTCGAAGGGCCGGGCCTTGGCGAACTGATCGACGCGCTGACCGCCGAGGATCAGGTCAAGCGCCTTGCCGCCCTGGATACCTGATGCGCATGCCTGATGCGCATGCCTGATATTGCGCAAACCCTGCGCGAGGCCGCCGCGCAGCTTGCCGCGACGAGCGACACGGCCCGGCTCGATGCCGAACTGCTGATGGCCCATGCGCTGGGGATGACCCGCACCGAGCTGCTGCTTCGCCACATGCAAGCAGAAGCGCCGCCGGGTTTCGCAGCGCTGATCCAGCGGCGCATGGCGCACGAGCCAGTGGCCTATATGCTCGGCTCGCAACCGTTTTACGGGCTCGATCTGGAGGTGACGCCCGCCGTGCTGATCCCGCGCGGCGATAGTGAGACGCTGATCGAGGCCGCTCGCACGGCCCGGGCCGGACGGCCGCCCACGCGCATCCTCGATCTCGGCACCGGATCGGGCGCGCTGCTGCTCGCCGCGCTCACGCTCTGGCCCGAGGCGCAGGGCATCGGGCTCGAACGCTCGTCCTCCGCGCGCGATGTGGCCCGGCGCAATGCCGCGCGGCACGGGCTTGCCGCGCGGGCCACGATCCGCGAGGGGGACTGGACCCGGCCCGACTGGCACCACGCGCTGGGGCAATTCGATCTGGTGCTCGCCAATCCGCCTTATGTGGAAGACGCGGCGGACCTCGCGCCGTCCGTGCGCGCGCATGAGCCTGCGGAAGCGCTGTTCGCCGGGGCCGACGGCATGGCCGATTACCGCCTGCTGGTTCCCACCATACCCGCGCTCCTGGCCCCTGGCGGAACCGCCGTTTTCGAGATCGGGGCGAGCCAGGCAGAGGCTGTCGGCGCGCTGGCGCGGGAGGCCGGCCTGACCGCGCATGTCCACGCCGATCTTGCCGGGCGGCCCCGCGCTGTCGAAATGGCGTGAAAAGGGCAAATATTTCGCTTGGCAAGCCTGCAACCCCTCACTAATCAGGGCCGCAAGCAGGGCGACGGATGGTGGCTTCCCGTCCCGGCTTACTCCACCATTTGCATTGATGACCGGCTCGTATGGCCGGTACCTCGCAGATGCTGGGAACCACGACCTTAACCGCTCGTGGTGGAGGATGCGCGGCAGCGGGGTTTACCGAACCAGACCCAGGAGTTGCGCCACGACCGGCAAATAGCGTCAGGCCCAAGTTACAACAAACTGGGCCAAGGTTGCACCGAATTAGGAAAGTGCCTGACTTGAACAACAATCGTGGGAACAACCGTCGGCGCGGTCGCGGAAACAACAACCGCCCGCAGGGCGGCGGCGGCGGCCAGCAGCTTAACCGAATCGACAGCCGCGCGCGGGGCAATGCGCCCCAGATGCTCGAAAAGTATCGCAAGCTGGCGCAGGACGCACACCTCAACGGGGACCGGGTCCAGGCAGAATACTATCTCCAGTTCGCCGACCACTACTTCCGCGTGATCGCCGACAGCCGCGTGCGGGTGGACGAGCAGCGCCAGCGCCAGCCGGGCGACCGCTGGACCGAGCAGGACGCCGAGGACGAGGCGATGGAGTTCGGCATGGACGCCGATTTCGCCGCGTTCGATCGCCCCCACAACCGCCGCGACGAGCCCCGCGAGAACCGCGAGCCCCGTGAAAATCGTGAGCCGCGCGAAGCCCGCGAACCGCGCGAGAACCGTGAGCCTAGAGAATTGCGTGAGCCCAGAGAGCAGCGCGAGCCGCGGGAACAGCGCGAGCCCCGGCAGCCGCGCTTCGAACCGGCGGCCGAGGTCACCGTGGCAGAGCCTGTTCGCACCGAGGAAGGCGAACCGATGGGCGAAGTTTCCGACAACCCCTTCGTGCGCGAGCCTCGCTCGCCGCGCGGTCTGCGCCCCCGGCGCGAGGGTCGCCCCCGCCGCGATGCCGAGGATGCTCCCGCGACGGCGCTTGATCCGATGATCCTGCCGCCTGCCATCGGCATTCGCAGCGCCCCGGAGCTCGATCTGGACCAGCCCGAACAGGCAGCCCCGGCGGCCGTGGAAGCGACCGTGGCAGAGGCTCCCGCGCCCAAGCGCCGTGGTCGGCCGCGCAAGAACCCGTTGCCCGAAGCGGCCGAGGGGTGATTACGGCCCGTCGCTGCGCCTGAACGAAGCCAAATCGTGCCGAACCGGCCCGAAGCTCCCAAACCCATGCGGTATGCACCGCTGGCGCTGGTCGTCGCGGGCGGGCTTGCTGCAACCGGGTTTCAACCCCTCGCGCTCTGGCCCTTCACGCTTGCCGCGCTGGCGTTTCTGATCGACCGGATCGAGCATGCCCGCTCGGCGCGCAAGGCCGCGCTGGCGGGCTGGCTGTTCGGGCTTGGCTATTTCACCTGCGGCAATGGCTGGATCGCGACCGCCTTCACCTATCAGGCGGAAATGCCGGCCTGGCTCGGCTGGATCGCAGTGGTGCTGCTGGCGATCTACCTCGCGATCTATCCCGCGCTCGCGGCCTTTGCCGCCGCGTGGCTTTCGCGGCGCTGGAAAGCGGCGCTGCTGCCGGGTCTGGCGGGCTGCTGGATCCTCAGCGAATGGCTGCGCGCCACCGCGTTCACCGGCTTTGCGTGGAATCCGCTCGGCATGGTCGCCTTGGGCAGCTTCACGCGGCCCGGGCTGGCGCTGGTGGCGCCGTGGACGGGGACGTATGCGCTCTCCGGGCTTGTCATGCTGCTCGGCGGCTACTGGCTGTTCGCGTGGCGCTCGGCGCGCCAGCAGGCATGGCTGCCCGCGCTGGCCTATGGGGTCCTGCCCGCCGCGCTGATGCTGCTGCCATGGCATGGCGACGGCCGTGAGGGGCGGATCGCCTATACGCTCGTCCAGCCCGATATCCGGCAAGACCAGATCAACGATCCCAGCCTGTTCGAAAGCCAGTTCCAGACGATTGTGGGGCTGTCGCTGCCGCGCGTGCCCGGCGCGCAGCGGCTGGTGCTCTGGCCCGAGGGCGGCTTGCCGGACTATCTGCGCCCCGGCTATCCGCAGCAATGGTATGCGGCGACGACCTTCGGCGCAGACCCGGTGCTGGCGCGCGCGCGGCTCGGCCGGGTGATGGGGCCGGGCAGCCTGCTGCTCACGGGGGCGACCGATCTGGACGTGCAAGGGGCAGAGGTCACCGCCGCGCGCAACGTCATCACCGCGCTGGGGCCAGACGGCGCAATCCGTGGCAGCTATGCCAAGGCCCATCTCGTGCCCTATGGCGAATACCTGCCGATGCGCGAATGGCTGACCCCGCTGGGAGTTTCGCGGCTCGTTTCGGGGAGCCTCGATTTCCGGCCTGGCC
The DNA here is from genome assembly GCA_903828025.1 of uncultured Sphingomonadales bacterium. Lineage (GTDB taxonomy): Bacteria > Pseudomonadota > Alphaproteobacteria > Sphingomonadales > Sphingomonadaceae > Novosphingobium. The sequence goes on along the minus strand of CAIKKO010000297.1, from coordinate 2,132 downwards.
CCGGACCGCGCACGCTCGATTTCGGCCCCTATGGCAAGGCCGGGATGCAGATCTGCTACGAGATCATCTTCTCGGGCCAGGTAATCGACCACGCGCACCGGCCGGACTATATCTTCAATCCCTCGAACGACGGCTGGTTCGGCGCGTGGGGTCCGCCGCAGCATCTGGCGCAGGCCCGTATGCGCGCGATCGAAGAAGGGCTGCCCGTATTGCGCTCGACCACCACCGGGATCAGCGCGGTGATCGATGCCGATGGGGTGGTGCGCCAATCCGTCCCGCGCCTCACCGCCGGACGGCTCGACGGGGTGGTTCCCCCCGCCCATGCGCCCACGCTGTTTGCGCGGGCCGGGAACTGGCTGGCGCTTGGCTGGGCGCTCGCGCTAATCGCCTGCGCGCTGGTGGTTGCAAGGCGGCGCGGACGGCGCTAGTGAGCGGACATAAAGAAATCTTTATATCAGGATTCATCCATGCGAAGCGATTACCTGTTCACGTCTGAAAGCGTTTCCGAAGGCCATCCCGACAAGGTTGCCGACCAGATCAGCGACGCCATCGTGGACCTGTTCCTCTCCAAGGATCCCGAAGCGCGCATCGCTTGCGAAACGCTGACGACCACGCAATTGGTGGTGCTCGCGGGGGAAATCCGCTGCAAGGGCGTCTACGAAAACGGCGCATGGGCCCCGGGCGCGATGGACGAGATCGAGCAGACCGTGCGCCAGACGGTCAAGCGCATCGGCTACGAGCAGGACGGCTTCCACTGGCAGACCTTCCGCTTCGAGAACAACCTCCACGGCCAGTCCGCCGAAATCGCGCAGGGCGTCGATGCCGGTGACAACAAGGACGAGGGCGCGGGCGATCAGGGCATCATGTTCGGCTATGCGACCGACGAGACGCCCGATCTCATGCCCGCAACGCTCTACTACAGCCACAAGATCCTCGAGCGCATGGCCGCCGATCGTCATTCGGGCGCGGCCCCGTTCCTCGAGCCTGACGCCAAGAGCCAGGTCACGCTGCGCTACGAAGGCTCGCTGCCCGTCGCCGCCACCGCTGTGGTCGTCTCGACCCAGCACAAGCCCGGCTATTGCCTGACCGGCGACAACGCTGATCCGGCCAAGTACGCGCAGCTCGAAGCTTATGTGAAGCGCGTGGTGGCGGATGTGATCCCGCCAGTGCTGCTGCGCGACACCACGTACTACATCAACCCGACCGGCGCGTTCGAGATCGGCGGGCCGGATGGCGACGCGGGCCTAACGGGCCGCAAGATCATTGTCGATACGTATGGCGGCGCGGCCCCGCACGGCGGCGGCGCGTTTTCGGGCAAGGATCCGACCAAAGTCGACCGTTCCGCCGCCTATATCACGCGCTACCTTGCCAAGAACGTGGTCGCCGCCGGGCTCGCCACGCGCTGCACCATCCAGATCGCCTATGCCATCGGCGTGTCGCAGCCACTCTCGCTCTATGTCGATACGCACGAGACCGGCAACGTGGGCGACGACAAGATCGAGCAGGCAATCCTCGCGATTACCCGCCTCGGCGGCCTGACCCCGCGCGCAATCCGCACCCACCTCGGCCTCAACAAGCCGATCTACCAGCCCTCCGCCGCCTATGGCCACTTCGGCCGCAAAGCCGAGGGCGACTTCTTCCCGTGGGAACGGCTCGATCTGGTCGATGACCTGAAGGCGGCGTTTGCCTGATTTGGCGGTTTCCTCCCCGAGCGTGTCTCGGGGAGGTGGCGGCCCGCAGGGCTGACGGAGGGGTAACAGTTACCCGAACATGCCCTTCCTCGGCCCGAGATAGCCGAACAGATACGCGCCCACCTTGCGCATCTGGATTTCCTCCGCGCCTTCGGTGATGCGGTAGCGGCGGTGGTGGCGGTAGATGTGTTCGAAGGGCTTGTGGCGCGAATAGCCGATGCCGCCGTGGACTTGCATCGCGCGGTCCGCCGCTTCGCAAACCAATCGGTTCGCCCAGTAATTGCACATCGAGACTTTGTCCGAGAGCTCGCGCTCGATGCGCTTGTGGCCGCCTTCCTCGGCTTCCAAGCGGTCCATGTCCCACGCGGTCTTGCGGATCAGCAAGCGCAGCATCTCGCACTGGGTGGCAAGCTCCACGAGCGGGAACTGGATCGCCTGGTT
>CAIKKO010000296.1 GCA_903828025.1 uncultured Sphingomonadales bacterium | reverse complement strand
GCTGGATTGACGCGGAAATCTTCGAACGGGGAGATGCCGAAATCGCTGCCCATCTTGAGCCGATGCATGGCATTCTCGTGCCCGGCGGGTTCGGCGAGCGCGGCACCGAGGGCAAGATCGCGAGCGTGCGGTTTGCGCGCGAACGCGGCGTGCCGTTCTTCGGCATCTGCCTCGGCATGCAGATGGCCTGCATCGAGGGCGCGCGCAATATCGCCGGAATCGCTGAGGCGTCGTCCAGCGAATTCGGCCAGACCGACGATCCGGTGGTGGGTATCATCACCGAATGGATGACCCCCGAAGGCCTCGAAACCCGCGCGGCTGGCGGGGATCTGGGCGGCACGATGCGGCTCGGCGCGTATGAGGCGCAGCTTTCGGGCAACAGCCATGTCGCGCAGATCTACGGTGCCGACACGATCAGCGAACGCCACCGCCACCGTTACGAAGTCAACGGGGCCTACCGCGCGCCGCTCGAAGAGGGCGGCCTCGTGTTTTCCGGCATGTCGCCCGATGGCCTGCTGCCCGAAATCGTCGAGCGGCCGGACCATCCGTGGTTCATCGGCGTGCAGTTCCACCCCGAACTCAAAAGCCGCCCGTTCGAGCCGCATCCGCTGTTCAAGGGCTTTATCGCTGCTGCGGTGAAGCAGGCCCGTTTGGTCTGATCGGCGCGTTTGATCTGGTCAAGCCGGTGCTGGGCGGGTTAGTCTCCTGATCCTTTTAGGGGAATGCCATGGACGCCGCGACACTCGCTGATACGCTGACCTCATCCAGCCTGCTCGGGGGCTGCTCGGCCGAGGAGCTGGCCGATATCGCGGCACACGGCGCCGTGCGCACCTTCAAGGCGGGGCAGCCGATCATCCTGCAGGGCGATCCGGGCGATACGCTGTGGATCGTGCTGAGCGGCCTCGCCCGCGTGAGCATGGTGGCCGCCAATGGCCGCGAAATCGTGCTCGATTATGCCGAACGCGGCGCAGTACTGGGCGAGATCGCGTTCCTCGATGGCGGCGAGCGCACCGCCAGTGTCGAGGCCATCGAACCAGTCGAAGCGCTCAGCCTTGGCCGCGCCGCCTTTGCAGAGATTATCGGCAAGCACCAAGGCCTTGCGCTGCGGCTGCTGCAGGCGATGGCCCGCAGACTGCGCCAGAACAACACGGTGATCGAAGCAGACCGCGCCTATACCTCCGGCCCGCGCCTCGCCCGCTTCCTGCTGCGGCTGATGATGGGTGGGGACGACGATTCGGAAACCCGGCTCAAGATCGCGCTCAGCCAGGGCGAACTGGGCAACTTTGCCGGCATGTCGCGCGAGCAGATCAACCGCCAGCTTTCGGCCTGGGCGGACGGCGGCATCGTCGCGCTCAAGGGCGGACGGGTGACCGTGCTCGATCGCAGCGCGCTGGTGGATATCGCCGAGGCGTGGTGACAGCGTATACGAATGTCGTCTAGCCGCCGGAAACGTTTGCATTAGGGTGCCGCGCATGGCCCTTTCCCGCTTACTATCCGCCCTGCTGCTGCCGGTCGCTGCGCTGCTTGCGCCGCAATTCGTTATGGCCGAACCGCTCCCGATCACCGAGGGCGTCACGCAAGTCGCCCACCCGGCGTGGTCGAAATCGGCGACGATCTATGAGGTCAATGTCCGGCAATTCACGCCGGAAGGTACTTTCCGCGCCTTTGAACAGCATTTGCCGCGCATCCGCCGCATGGGTGTCGATGTGCTCTGGCTGATGCCGGTCAATCCGATCAGCCAGAAGGAGCGCAAGGGCACGCTGGGCAGCTATTATGCGGTGAGCGACTACACCGCGGTCAACCCCGAATACGGCACGCTGGATGATCTGAAGCATCTGGTGAATGCCGCGCACCGGCAGGGCTTCAAGGTGATCATCGACTGGGTGGCGAACCATACCGGCTGGGACAATGTGTGGGTGAAGGAGCATCCGGACTGGTATCTACGCAATGCGCAGGGCGCGCTGGAGGGGTATCACTACACCGATCTCAGTGACCACCATCTGGAAGTCTGGGCCGACGTTATCGGGCTTGATTACCGCAAACCCGAAGTGCGCGCGGGGATGATCGAAGCCATGCGCTACTGGATCACGGCGGCGAACATCGACGGCTTCCGCTGCGATGTGGCGTGGAACCTGCCGACCAGCTTCTGGGATCAGGCCCGCGCCGCGCTCGACAAGACGAAGCCGATGTTCATGCTGGCCGAGGCGGATACGCCCGATCTGCAGGCCCGCGCCTTCGACATGACGTATGACTGGAAGCTCTATCACACGCTGATTGATGTCGCGAAAGGCAAGGCCGATGCGCGCGATCTGGCCAGGCTCTACACCGCGCCCGCGCGGCGCTATCCGGCCGGGACCTACCGCATGACTTTCACCAGCGATCACGACGAGAATTCGTGGAACGGCACCGACCGCGATCTTTATGGCGACGGTACCGACGCCATGGCGGTGCTCGCCGCGACCTTGCCGGGCATGCCGCTGGTCTATGGCGGCCAGGAGGACGGGCTGAACAAGCGCCTCAAGTTTTTCGACAAGGACCCGATTGTGTGGGGCCAGTATCGCCGCGCCGGGCTCTACCGGATGCTGCTCGGCCTGAAACACGCGCATCCAGCGCTTTCGAGCGCGCACGAGGCGGGCAATCTGGAGATCGTCGAGACGGGCAACCCCAAGGTCTTCGCGTTCCGCCGCATCAAGGGGGCGGACCGGGTGGGTGTCGCGGTCAATCTCACCGCTGCCGCGCAGACTTACACGGTGGGCGGCAAAGCCCGAACTTTGGCACCGTGGCGCTGGACGATCACCACCGCGCAGCGCTGATATGCAAAGGGGCGGCCCTTGGCAGGCCGCCCCCCGGCTGGAGAGTGATGGGAGGTCTGGGGCTCAGGCGGCCGCGCTGGCGTCGCCTTCGACCACGGTGAGCGGCTTTGAGGCTCCTCCGATCAGCACCTTCTTCGGCTTCATCGCTTCAGGCACTTCGCGGATGAGGTCGATGGTGAGGAGGCCGTCGGCCAGATCGGCAGCTTCGACCCGCACGAAATCGGCGAGTTCGAAGCGGCGTTCGAAGCCGCGGTTGGCGATGCCAACGTGGAGGAAGTGCTTGTCCTCCGGCTCGGCGCGCTGGCCCTTGATCACCAGCAGGTTCTGCTGCGCGGTGATATCCAGATCGTGCGGCTTGAAGCCTGCCACCGCGAGAGTGATCCGGTAGCTGTCATCGCCGCGGCGTTCGATGTTGAACGGGGGGTAGTTGTCGCCCGCCGTGGCGCGCGCCTGACGTTCCAGCAGATCGAACAGCCGGTCGAAGCCGACGGTGGAGCGGCGGTAGGGGGTAAAGTCGAAGTTCATGGCAATATCCTCCTGAGTGAGCAATCTGCACGATGATGGGGCCCGCTGCGCGGCACCCCGGTTTGGGTTTTTGCATCATGCCCGACTTGCGGCGCACGACACGAAGCTCCATGTGTGGTAGCGATTTATCGTTTTCAAGAGGTCCCGATGAGCGCGCCAGGCCACCCGTCTCCGAACGTTGAAATCTACACCAAGTGGGGCTGCCCCTATTGCAGCCGCGCCCTCGCGCTGCTTGGCACCAAGGGCGTTCCCCTCACCGAATACGATATCACGATGGGCGGCCCCAAGCGCGCCGAAATGCTCGAGCGCGCGCCGAGTGCGCGGACGGTGCCGCAGATCTTCATCAACGGATACCATGTCGGCGGCTCGGACGAGCTTGCCGCGCTGGAGGCCGCAGGCAAGCTCGATCCGCTGCTCGCTGCATGAGCGCTGAAGCCGTGCGCATCGCGCTGTTGCAGATGACCAGCGGGATCGACCCTGCCGCCAATGCCGCCGCAATGGCCGCTGCTGCGTCGGAAGCGGCGGGCGAGGGGGCGGGGATGCTGTTCACCCCCGAAATGTCCGGCCTGCTCGACCGTGACCGCAAGCGTGCCGCGCAAAGCGTTGTGCCCGAAGCCGAGAGTCCAGTGCTGGAAGCCGTGCGCAATGCGGCGGCGCGTGCGGGAATCTGGGTTCATATCGGCAGTCTCGCGGTGCAGGCAGAAGGTGTGCGCTGGGCCAACCGGGCGTTCGTGATCGATCCGGCGGGAGAAATCGCGGCGCGCTACGACAAGATCCACATGTTCGATGTCGATCTCGCGAGCGGCGAGACCTGGCGCGAATCCGCCGCCTATCAGCCGGGCGAGGCGGTGGTGACGGTCAATTGCCCGCTCGGGCGGCTGGGTCTTGCGATCTGCTACGATATCCGGTTCCCCGCATTGTTTGAGGAACTGGGGCGGCTGCAATGCGATGCCATCGCCATCCCGGCGGCCTTCACCGTGCCGACGGGCCGGGCGCATTGGCACTTGCTGCAGCGCGCCCGCGCGGTTGAGGCGAGTGCTTATGTGATCTCCGCCGCACAAGTCGGCCAGCATGCCGACGGGCGCGAAACCTATGGGCACAGTCTGGTGGTCGATCCGTGGGGGGATGTGCTGCTCGATATGGGTGAGGCGGCCGGACCCATGGGCGTTCTGGGCTATGCGGAGTTTGATCCGGCGCGGATCGCCGCCGTCCGTGCCCAAGTGCCCAGTCTTGCCAATCGCCGCAAGGTCCCTAGATCAGCAGAATGATAGTGTTCGATCTTGAATGCCGGTTGGGCGGCCACCGGTTCGAAGGCTGGTTTGCCTCGTCGGAGGATTTTGCCGGGCAGCAGGCGCGCGGACTGGTTGCGTGCCCCACCTGCGGTGCGCTCGATGTGGGCAAGGCGCTCTCCGCGCCGCATGTGGGCCGCAAGGGCAACCAGCTTCCTGCACAAGTGCCTGCCGCGCCGACCATGCCCGCCGCCTCTGGCCCCGCCGCGCGTCCGCAGCCGATGGCAAACGCAGCCATGCCGCCCGAAGCCGCCGCCGCGCTCAAGGCGATGGCGGCGATGCAGACCGAAATGCTCAAGGCTTCGACTTGGGTGGGGGATGCCTTTGCCGAAGACGTGCGCGCGATGCACTACGGCGAAAAGGATGTCGCGCTGGGCCATGGCCGCGCTAGCGCGGGCGAGGTCAAGGATCTGCTCGAAGAGGGCATCCCGGTCGCCCCGGTGCTCGTGCCGATTGACCCGCCGGGCGAAGTCAACTGATTGGGTGAACTGATCGGGTGAACTGATTGCCAGCGCCCGCAGGCTTGCGTAAAGGGCGCATCGGCGCGCCCGTAGCTCCGCCGGCTAGAGCACCAGATTCCTAATTTGGGGGCCGTGGGTTCGAATCCCGCCGGGCGCACCATTCCAGACAGACTTGTGCCTAGTGCTTGTCGAAATGAGCGATGGGAATCGGCCCGATCAGCTCGCCATCATCCCATTCCACTTCGCCATAATCGCCCGGATCAAGCCCGAGCGGCGCCAGCGGGGTATAGACATAGCGGCTGAAGGCAAACACCGTTCGCGCGCGGCCCAGTGCCTGGCGCACTTGGCCAGGCGGGGTGATTACGCCGCGATAGCCGCCAAACGACCAGTTGTCGGTGGGGGAGGGATTGGCCATGACCACCAGCGGAAACGGGCAGGTCGGCGCATGGTATTCCAGCATGCAGGCCTGCTGGACGATCACCCCGATCGATTCATGGCTGACCAGCATGGCCCCGCCGGGCGTTTGCGCCACGCGGCGGATCGCGCTCTGCCAATCCTGCGGCCGCGGGATATAGCCCTCGTTGGCGAGCGCCCAGGGCCCCAGCGCCGCCATACCTGCGAGCGTGAGCAGGCGCACGAGCGGTGCGGCCCAGCGGCGCAAGGCCAGCGTTGGCGCAGGTGACTGCGCCAGCGCGGCGGCGGCCAGCAGCGTGGTGAACAGCGCTGCCCAGTGCAGCGTGAAATCCGAGATGATCGGGTGCACAGCATCGCACGCCTTGAACGCGCTTACCGCAAGGATCAGCGCCAGCAGGCCAAGCCGGGTCTCGCGCTGCGCAAAGGTGCGAGCCGCGCCGACAGCCACCAGCGCCAGCATGGCCAGCGAGCCGGTCGTTCCGCCGAGCAGAAGCTGGAGGTTCAGACTTGAGACGAAGTCGTCGAGATCGAGCGGTTCGATCCAGTTGATGTTGGCCGTGTGCCCATGAAGCTGGAGCGCGGCCATGACGATCACCCAGAGCGAAAGCCCCCAGCTCGCCGCCGCTGCCAGCCCGGCGCGCTGCATGTCGCGCCAACCAAGGCCTGGTGCGAGCGCTGCATCGAGGACAACCGCACCAACCGCCACGGGCGGCCACAGCAGCATGGTCGTGTGGCAATGGATGGCCAGCACCGCGCCGCCGACAAATCCGGCCCAGCCTCTGCGGGTGCGAGTTCCGCCTTCCAGTGCGGTGACCAGCCCGATGAACGAGATTGTCGCCCCCAGCCGCGCGAGCCCGTAGCCCCTGAGATAGGGTGATTGGTAGATGTCCGAAACCGAAACCGCGAGCAGCAGCATCGCCAGCACCGCTGCTGCCGGACCATAGCGCTGCCATGCAAAGCGCGCGACCAGTCCGATTTGCGCAAGGGCAATCGCCAGCGGCAGAACGCGCAGCGCGAAGGCATCCGCGGGAACGAGCGCGCGCCAGAGCGTGAGCAGGCTGTAGAACAGCGGCGGATTGGTCTCGCGCAGCATCCACGGGCCCCACAGGTCGGTAAGGGGGTGCCCGGAAAAATAGAGCGAGGCATATTCATCGAATACCAGCGGCGCATGGGCCTGCTGGACGCGCAGCACAGCCGCAAGCGCAAAGGCCGCCCCAAGCGCGATCAGCCATGCAAGGCGCAGGGGCGGCGCGGCTAAAAGGGATGCTGCCAGCCCGGCATCCGGCATCACAGGATTTTCACGCGGCGGAATCGGCCCGAATCCTTGTTCTTCGGTCGTGGTGATGGCGCGCCCTGCAGGATTCGAACCTGCGGCCACCGGCTTAGAAGGCCGGTGCTCTATCCAGCTGAGCTAAGGGCGCGTTACGCTGCCTCATAAGGCCGCTTTGCGGCTCGCGCAAATCGCGTTAGCTACCGTCTCATGAATCAGCACCACATTCCCCGCATCGAAGGTAGCGTCGGCGCGCGCCGCCATTTCCGCTATTTCGACTACATGATGGCCGCCTTCGTGGCGATCCTGCTGCTGTCGAACCTGATCGGCGCGGCCAAGCAGGCGATCATCACCCTGCCGGTCATTGGCCAGTGGAGCTATGGCGCGGGTGTGCTGTTTTTCCCGGTCAGCTACATCCTCGGCGACGTTTTGACTGAAGTTTATGGCTATGCACACGCGCGGCGATGCATCTGGGTGGGGTTTTTTGCGCTGCTGTTCATGGTGTTGATGTCGGTCGTCGTCGTTTCCGCCACTCCGGATGCAGGCTGGGCGCTGGCCTCGAACGATTACGTGGTGCTGGGCCAGCACGTGAAGGCGCCCAACCAGGCGGCCTACGAAGCGGTGTTCGGGCAGACGCCGCGGATCGTGTTCGCATCGGTCGCCGCGTTCTGGGCCGGCGAATTCGTCAACAGCTTCGTTATGGCGAAGATGAAGATCATGACGCAGGGCCGCGCTTTGTGGACGCGCACTGTCGGCTCGACCGTGTTCGGCCAGGCAGTCGACAGTACGCTGTTCTATCCGTTGGCGTTTGCGGGCGCCGCTGGTTGGACAACGGCAGCGGTCATCAAGGTTTCGGTCACGCAGTGGTTTCTGAAGGTCGCCTGGGAAATCCTGCTGACGCCGGTAACTTATGCAGTCGTCGGCTTCCTCAAGCGGCAAGAAGGGGTCGAGGTGTTCGACACCGACACCGATTTCTCGCCCTTCGCACGCAGCCGGATTTCGAGCTGACCGCCCGCCCGGGCCCCCCGGGGAACTTCACGTCGGGGCCCGCAGCGGTGCGGATCAGTCGGCGATCAGGCCGGTCGCGATATAGATCGGGATCAGCAGTCCGAAGCCGGCGAGCGTGCCGATCACGAAGGCCACGCGGATCAACGTGACGTCCCAATCGGTGTAGTCGGTCAGTCCTGCGCACACGCCCATCAGTTTGCCGCGCGGCTTGTTGAGGTGGAACTTGCCCGAGAAGCTTGTTGCCGGGCGGCGGGGTTCGTCTTCGAAGCGCAGGTCGCTCATGCCATGGCACTCACGTTGGCGCCAGAAGCGTTAGCCGAAACCGTGTGGGCTGAAGGG
>CAIKKO010000295.1 GCA_903828025.1 uncultured Sphingomonadales bacterium | reverse complement strand
AGAGGTGGCCGGGTTGGTCTGCACATTGATCGGCAACGGATAAGTGGATCGTCTGCCGGTTGCTTCCTCGAATTGCCGATATGGGGCGTCACGCAGGAAGGGCGTAGCCCGACCGGAGTGATGCCCCATATCGACGGCCAATGTCATGCTGCCATCGCCACGGGCAGGTTGTCAAAATACGTTTGGTCCGGCGTCCTTGCAGCCAAGCTCGAGTGTGGCCTGCGGCTGTTGTAGAAGGTCAGATACCGACCGATCGATGCTCGGGCCTCGCTGACCGCGCCATAGGCGTGCAGATAGACCTCCTCATATTTGACCGAACGCCACAGGCGCTCGACGATGACATTGTCGCGCCACGCGCCTCTGCCGTCCATACTGATAGCGATTTCCTCGCGGAGCAGCACGCCGGTGAACGCCACGCTGGTGAACTGGCTGCCCTGGTCCGTATTGAATATCTCAGGTTTGCCGAAGCGCGCCAGCGCTTCCTCCAGAGCCTCGACGCAGAAGTCGGCCTCCATGCTGATAGACACCCGCCAAGCCAGCACCTTGCGGCTGAACCAGTCCACGATGGCAACGAGGTAGACGAACCCCTTCGCCATCGGGATGTAGCTGATGTCGGTTGCCCAGACTTGGTTGGGCCGCACGATCGCCAGCTTGCGCAGCAGATAGGGGTAGATCTTGTGGCCTGGCGCCGGCTTCGACGTGTTCGGCCGACGATAGATCGCCTCGATCGCCATCTTCTTCATCAGCGTTGCGACATGCAGGCGTCCGATCTCGATGCCCTCCTGCCGGAGCAGGTCGCGCAGCATCCGGCTTCCCGCAAACGGGAACTCCAAGTGCAACTCGTCGATCCGCCGCATGATCGCCAGATCTGCCGCCGAAGCCGGTCGTGGCAGATAATAGACGCTGCCCCGGCTGACCCCCAATGCTTGCGCCTGGCGCGCTACGGACAAGCCATGCGAACGATCGATCATCGCTTTGCGCTCGGCAACAGACCGGCCTTGCCGAGCGCGCCGGCCAAAAAATCGTTCGCCAGCGTCAACTCGCCGATCTTGGCGTGCAGCGTCTTCACGTCGATCGCTGGCTCGGCCGAGTCCGCAGCGCTCTCCGCTCCGAACACGCCGGCGGCGCCGTCCAGCAACTGGCTGCGCCACGTCGTGATCTGGTTCGGGTGGACATCGAACAGCTGCGCCAGCTCGGCCAGCGTCTTCTCACCCTTCACGGCAGCCAATGCCACCTTCGCCTTGAATGCCGGACTGTGGTTCCGGCGTGGTCGTCTGCTCATCTGATCTCCTGTCATGCGGCACGATGGCCGCCGTCAGGCAGAAAATCCACTTATCACCCTGTGCAGATTCTCCAGACCACCTCTTTGTTGCCGCCGCTCTCGACCATCGCCCAAGCCTTCATCAATTGCGGGTCGATGTAGCGGGCATCGCCGGGCTTCAGATTGTTCGCGGTGTTGAAGTCGTTCGCTGCCTCTTCGAATATCGCATCATTGGCCTTGCGCCAGGCATTCTTACCGGTTTCAGTATAGTCGGCAATCGGTCGCACGCGCGCTGCAAGGGCAGTAGTCGCGCGCGCAGGACCGGTGCTTCTTCCGCTTCCAGACCTTGCAGCGGAACCGCCGAACGCGAAAGTGAATTGACCGTTTGCATGATCATGGTTCGGATTGAATTTGCGTTCGAAACGGGCGCTCCACTCGTCCACCGTGAGTTGCTCACCCGTGCGAATGAAGTGCTCAAACGCGCGAGCGGTCAGTGACAAGGTCAGGTCGTCGCTACTGCTGGTCATTAAATGCCACCTGCGATTGAGTTGCTACACTCCGGACGAGCGGGGCGAGTTTGATTGTATTTGGTTGCGAGGCGGCGCAAATCACGCATCATCCAGCAGCAGCAGCATGAGCTCCACTGTCATCATCGGCTCGGGCAGGACGACCTGATCGAGCCGCGTGACGGTGGCATCGGCCACCAGCGTGCGGGGGATTTCGAACTCGTGCTCGGGCAGCGCGGCGATCAGCAGTTCGGCGGCGTCGCAGGCCTCCCAGCCTTCGTAGCGCAGCACGATGGTGTGGCGGCTGCCGGCGAAGGTCACGCTCGCCCAGGGCTGCTCGGCGTGGCTCAGGAGTTCGGCGCCGGGGCCGGCGAGCGCGGTGACCGCGCGCAGCAGTCGCTCGCTCTGGCTGATCCGCACGCGCGGTGCGGTTCTGGGTCCGGCTTTGGCAGCGGGCGGTGCATCGGCCATGGATTTGTGTTCGACCAGCCGAGGGTCCGAGGCGAAGAGATCAAGCCACATGAGTCGTGCTCCGATAAGTGTTCATGAAATGTTCCACGCGTGAGGCCAGCGCGGGCCGGGGTTCGCGGCCATTGCGCAAATCGTCGACAAAGCGCGGATCGTGCGCGGCGAGGCGGCCAAACCGCGTGCGGGGCATGCTGGTGGCGGCAAGGAACCTTTCGACTTTTCTGATCAGCATGGCAGCGGTTCTCCGGGATGACTCGAAAAAGGACTTTTCCTGTGTTGACGTATTAATCCTACACGTCTAGGAAAAATCCTTCGAATATGGAGCAACCCGATGGATTCCCGAATCGAGACGCAAGAGCCCGCCGATCCAGCCAGTGAACCTTCGCGTCTGAGGCTCGTTGCGCTCGCAGCCGAACGCGGGGTCAGCCTTGCCGCGCTGTCGGCGCTGATCGGGCGCAACGGCACCTATCTCCAGCAGTTCGTGCGCAAGGGCAGCCCGCGCAAGCTGGAGGAAACCGACCGCCGCACGCTCGCCGAATTCCTTGGGGTGGACGAAGCGGAGCTCGGCGCGCCCGCGCGTGAGACGGTGCTCACGGTGGGGGCTGCGGGGGCCCGCGGCGGGGGCGGCAGCCCGCCGGTGCGCGGCCCGCTCGATTGGGCGGACATTCCGCGCTTGCCGTTGGGCGCCTCGGCCGGGCCGGGCACCGTGGCGCACGATTTCGCGCCCGTGGACCGGCTGCGCTTTTCGGGCCGGTGGCTGCGCCAGCAGGGGCTTGAGCCGGCCATGCTCAGCGTGATCGAGGTCGAAGGCGATTCGATGGAACCAACCTTGCGCGATGGCGACGAGATCCTCGTTGACCGCACGCCGCGTCCGCTGCGCGCGGGGCTCCATGTCATCCGGCTAGACGACGTGCTGCTGGTCAAGCGGCTGGAACCGGGCCCGGCAGGCCTGCTGCGCGTGATAAGCGATAACCCCGCCTATGCCCGGATCGAGCGGCCGATGGGCGACGTGGCGGTGCTGGGCCGCGTGGTATGGAAGGGCGGGCGGATTTAGGATCGTGCCCCTGCGGTGCTGCGAAGCGCTGACGGAGGGGTTGCCTTGGCAGGTGCAAGCCGCCATCTCTCCCCCATGACCGAACAAATCCTCCCGCCCATGAAAGTGGCTATCATCCCCGTCACCCCGTTGCAGCAGAACTGCACGCTGGTGTGGTGCACCAAGACCATGCGCGGCGCGTTCATCGATGCTGGCGGCGATATCGAGCGGCTGCGCGCCGCGATCGACAAGTCGGGCGTCACCATCGAGAAGCTGCTCGTGACGCATGGGCACATTGATCACTGCGGCATCACCGGCGTGCTCGCAGCTGAGCTGGGCGTGCCGATCGAGGGGCCGCACGAGGCGGACCGGTTCTGGATTTCGCGGCTGGACGAGGACGGCAAGCGCTGGGGCATTCGCGGCGAAGTGTTCGAGCCGACCCGCTGGCTGGAAGATGGCGACACTGTCACCGTGGGCGAACTGGAGCTCGACGTGGTGCATTGCCCGGGCCACACGCCCGGCCATGTCGTGTTCGTGCACCAGCCCTCGCGCTTCGCCATCGTCGGCGATGTGCTGTTCCAGGGCTCGATTGGCCGCACCGATTTCCCGATGGGCAATCATGCCCAGCTGATCGCCTCGATCACCGAGAAGCTTTGGCCGCTGGGCAACGATATCCTGTTCGTTCCCGGCCACGGGCCCAACAGCACGTTTGGCCGGGAACGGCAGACCAACAGCTTCGTCAGCGATTACAATCTGGCGCAGTAGGCCGCGACGGGCTTATGGCCCCGCCATCAATGACCCAGCGCGGTCATGATCGCCCAGATCGCCAGGCCGAGCTGGGTGAGCAGCGTGATCATCGTGCCGACCATGCGGCCCATGGCAAACGCGCCGCCGTCCATGCCCAGCCCGTGCGCCACGCGGCCGAGCATGAAGATCCCGGCGACGGCGGCCAGCGGTGTGCTGCCCCCACGCGAAAGCTCGAGCGCCGCCACTAGCACCAGCACGAACGGGGTGTTCTCGACGAAGTTCGCATGGGCGCGCATGCGGGCAATGAGCTTGTGGTTGCCGCCATCGCCCACGGAAATCTTTTCGGCAGCGCGGACTTGACCGCAGCGGATGGCAAGCCAGATATTGATGAGACCGGCCGCAGCGGCGGCGCAAAGCGTGATGGGCAGGATCATTTTCAGGCATTCCCTCTTGTGGTTGAGACGGTCTCTAGCCGTCCGACGCTTGCAAAGCACCCAAAAATCCGTATAGGCGCGCCTTCGCCTGCGATAGGCGATTCCAGCGTGTTTCAACGACGGCTGCCGGGTTGCCTTGCGAAGGGCCGCCTGTCAGGGGTTGTGCACGGGACAGGTTTTTCCTATCGCGCTACCAATTCGCAGACTTCAAGATCAGGAACAGGTGCCGCAATGGCCGTCCCCAAAAGAAAGACCTCGCCATCCCGCCGGGGCATGCGCCGCAGCCACGATGCGCTGAAGGT
>CAIKKO010000294.1 GCA_903828025.1 uncultured Sphingomonadales bacterium | reverse complement strand
CGGCCCGGAAGTCGCGCGGCTGGTCGACGGCGTCACCAAGCTCTCCAAAATCGAGACGATGAGCGACAACGAGCGCGCGGCGGAGAACTTGCGCAAGTTCCTCTTGGCGATGAGCGAGGACTTGCGCGTTCTGCTCGTCAAGCTGGCGGACCGGCTGCACAACATGCGCACGCTCCACTATATCAAGAGCGAGGAAAAGCGCCGCCGCATCGCGCGCGAGACGATGGATATCTACGCGCCGCTGGCCGAGCGCGTGGGCATGTACGAATATATGCGCGAGATGCAGCTGCTGGCGTTCGAGCAGCTGGAGCCGGAGGCCTATGCCACGATCACCGGGCGGCTGGCGGCAATCCGCAGCGAGGAGGGCGCGCAAGTCGGCTCGATCGCGCTGGCGATCAAGCAGACTTTGGCCGAGGCGGGGCTGAAGGTCGAAGTATCGGGGCGCGAGAAGCACCCGTTCTCGATCTGGCGCAAGATGGCCGAGCGGCATGTCAGCTTCGAGCAGATCACCGACATCATGGCGTTTCGCGTGCTGACCGAGACCGACGCCGATTGCTACACTGCGCTGGGCCTGCTGCACCGCACCTGGCAGATGATCCCGGGCCGGTTCAAGGACTATATCTCGACGCCCAAGATGAACGGCTACAAAAGCCTGCATACCGCGCTGATCTACAACAACGCCATGCGCGTCGAAGTGCAGATCAAGACGCACGAGATGCACCGCATCAACGAGTTCGGCCTTGCCGCGCACTGGGCCTACAAGCAAGGCGAGCGGCCTGACGGGCAAGTCGGCTGGGTGCGCGATCTGGTCGAAATTCTCGAAGCCAGCCACGATCCGGACGAGCTGCTCGAACACACCAAGATGGCGATCTATCAGGACCGCATCTTCGCCTTCACGCCCAAAGGCGCGCTGTTTCAGCTGCCCAAGGGCGCGACGCCGATCGACTTCGCCTTTGCCGTGCACACCAATCTGGGCGCGCTGGCGGTGGGGGCCAAGATCAACGGCCGGCACGTGCCGCTGCGCACCCCGCTCACCAACGGCGATGTGGTGGAGATCATCAAGAGCCGCACCAGCGAGCCGCAGCTTTCGTGGCTGGCGTTTGTCGTTACCGGCAAGGCGCGCGCCGCCATCCGCCGCTCGGTGCGCCAGAAGGAGCGCGCCGAAATCGCCGAAATCGGGCGCAAGCTCTATGACGAGATTGCCGAGCGGTTGCCGAGCAAGATCGGCAAGAAAGCGTTGAATGATGCGGTCAAGCGGCTGAAGATGGGCACCGAGGAAGACCTCATGGTGGCCATCGGCAGCGCCAAGATCGACGATCGGCAAGTGATGGACGCGCTCGTGCCGGGCAGCGCCAAGAACGTGCCCGCGAGCGAGGAATGGCCGCGCCAGCAGCGCGCGATTGCGGTGCGCGGGCTGACTCCGGGCATGGCGTTCAAGCTCGCCGAATGCTGCCATCCGGTGCCGGGGGACCGCATTGTCGGCCTGCGCCGGGTGGGGCAGGGGGTCGAAGTACACGCGATTGATTGCCTCAGCCTGGCAGATGGCATCGACGCCGACTGGATCGACCTTTCATGGGACGCACGCACCGACGGCGCGGTCGGCCGCCTGCGCGCCGAGCTGTACAACCGGCCGGGCACGCTCGCCGAAATGGCGGGTGTGTTCGCGAAGAACCACGCCAATGTGGTTAACTTGGAAATGACGATGCGCGAGAACCCGTTCCACACCTATGAAGTGGACCTCGAAGTGCGCGATCTGGCGCATTTGACGCGGATTGTCAGCGCGCTTCGGGCGAGCGATGCGGTGGCGCAGGCGGACCGGATTTGAGGGCTCCTGTGAGCAACGGGCCGACACACCTGGTCGAACGCTTCTATCACGCGGTGTGGAACCGCGCGGACGAGGCGGTGGCGCGCGAAATTCTGCATGCCGATTTCCGGTTTCGCGGTTCACTGGGGCCTGAGACCAAAGGCCCTGATGGCTTCATCGCCTATATGCGGCAAATTCATGCGGCGCTGGCGGGCTATACGTGCACCATCGAGGCAATTGTCGAGCAAGGCACCCGCGCGGCGGTGCGGCTCACGTTTGGCGGACAACACCAAGGCGTGTTCTTCGGGGTTCCCGCGACCGGGCGGCAGATCGTCTGGCCCGGCGCGGCATTCTTTGACACGGCCGACGGACAGATCACCCAGCTGTGGGTGCTCGGCGATATTGACGCGGTGAAGCGGCAGCTGGGATTAACCGGCGGTGCGGATGCGGCACCTTAGGACTTGAGGCCTTAGGATTTTAGGCTGGGGCCATGGCCGGTTTGCGCTCCGCTGCCAAGGGCGCAAACCGGATTGGTTCAATCAAAGAAGTCGTAGATCACGTCCACCACTTCGCCTGAATAGGTATCGACCAGCAGCACGTCGTCGTAATAGCGCACCCAGCGGTAGGGCTCATAGGCCGGGGGCAGGCGATAGGCATAAGGATCGCTGATCCAGTAGCGCTGGTCATAGAACGCATCGCCGAGGAACAGGCCGATGCTCAGGCGGCTGTACGAATAATCGCGATAGGGCGCGTAATAGGCACCGCCGCGGAACACATCGCGGTGCTGGTTGCGCCAGCCGAACCAGTTGTAGCGGTTGTCGCGCCGCCAGCCATCGTGATCCCAGTCGCGCCGGGCATAGCCGTTGTTGCCGTCTCCGTTGTTGCCGTAGCCGTTGTGGCCATAGCCGTTGGATCCGTTGGCATAGCCGCCGCGGTTCCAGTCGTTGCCGCGCCCGGTGTTCGCGCCGTTGCCGTTGCGGTAGTACTGGCCGTTGGTATCGCGGCCCCAGTTGGGGTTATGGTCGCGGTAATACTGGCCATTGTTGTCCTGCCGCCACTGCCAGCTGTTGTCGCGATACCAGTTGCCGTTCTTGTCCTTGCTCCAGCTCGCGCTGTGGTCGTTGGAGTGATCGTTGGAGTGATCGGGGGTGCGCTCATCGCGGCCGGGCTGCGGGCGATAGGTGGTATTGCGCGCGGGATCGGCATAAGTCGGGTTGCGACCGGGCACTTGATTGCCTTGCTGCCACGCCGGGCGGCCACTCCACGCGGGCGGCGTATTGCTGCTGCTGCCGCGATCCCCTTGCTGCCTCGCCGGACGGCCGCGATCGGGCTGCCCGCCCTGCGAGACCACGGCGGGCCGGTTGTTCCAGCTTGGCTGGGGGCTGGCTGCGGGGCCACGGTTCTGCCACGAAGGCACTTGCGCGGTGGACGGCATCGGGCGCGCCATCACAGGCACCTGCGGGGGCGCCTGACGTATGGGTGCGGGGGCTGGCGCGCGAGCGGGCGCGGGCGCGTTGCGTGCGCCCCCCCTGTCACCGTGATCGCGCTGCTCCTGCGCCTGCGCCGCGCCGGGCAGCAGCAGGCCCGTTCCAAGGCCCATACCCAATGCTACGGCGAGAACGGCGGAAACGCTGCTCTTCAAAACGGACTTGGCGGCCATAATCCCGGCTCCGGTTGGCTGAGTCGTGATCGACCCAGTTCGTGTTGTAGCACTATTGCTATCCGAGTCGCGCTGTCCGCGCGCTGAACCGCCGCGTGGCCTGTTGTTCAGATTGAAGCCAATAGCGCGGCGCTTGCTGGTGCGGCGGCGCACTGATAGAATTCCGGCATGAATTCGCCGTTCCGCCCTGTCACCACACCCGCGAAAGTGCGGCTGCGCGTCGATGACTTCCTGCTGCTCAACGACAATGGCGCGTTTGCGGAGTATTCCAAGACGGAGCTGCTCGACGGTGAAATCTATTTCATGAACGCGCAGCACAGCCGCCATGCGCGGATCAAGACGGAACTGGCCGTGGAACTGGCGCTCGCCCTGCGCCAGATGGACACCGAACTGCGCCCGATTGTCGAGGCTTCTACCCGGGTGAGTGACACGTCGCTGCCCGAGCCGGACATTGTCGTCACCCGCTACAAAGGGCCTGATGTGGTGCCGCTGGAAAGCGTCGCGCTGCTGGTGGAGGTTGCCGATACCACGCTCAAGATCGACCTTGGCCGCAAACTGCGCATCTATGCTGCGGCGGGGATTGCCGAATATTGGGTGATCGATGCGGAAGGCAAGGTGATCCACCAGATGTGGTCGCCGTCTGGCAAGAGCTACCGCGAGAAGCGTGTTGTGGCGCTGGGTGCGCGCGTGGAGGCGATGACGGTGGCAGGGCTTGCCATGGACACGGCGGGAATTTGATTTCCCGGCGCGCCATGATAGTTTTCGCGCCATGACCGCTGCGCTCCCCATTAGCACATCCCCCCAACCGGCGCGGCTGACGGCGCGCGATTTCTGGGTGCTGGCGGATGCGGGCGCGTTCACCGATTTCGTGAAAGCCGAACTGATCGAGGGAGAGCTGCGGGTCGTGAATGCGGTTCATGCGCGACATGCCCGGGTGCATGCAATGCTTGTTGGCGAACTATACCACGCGTTGAAAGGTTCGCCGCTGATCCTGCTATCGACCCCGTCGATAGAACTGGATTCGGGCTCCGTGCCAGAGCCAGACATTGCCCTCGCACGGCAGGCCGAAGGTAAAGTCGTTATCGGTGCCGATGTCGTGCTGGCAATCGAGATTTCCGATACGACGCTTGCCGATGATCTTGGCCGCAAGCTGCGGCTCTATGCGGCGCACGGCATCCCGGAATATTGGGTCGTCGATGTCGAGCGGCAAATTACCCACCAGATGTGGTCGCCGGGCGTGGAAGGCTATGCCGAGCGGCGCGAGGTGCCGCTGGGTGCGCGGGTGGAGGCGATGACCGTGCCGGGGCTGGTGGTAGAGCTCAGCAGGACTTGAGCCAAAAGGACGCTCGCCTTGGAATTTGATTTCTTCGCCACAGATACCGATCTGCTTCAAGTTTGGCAGTGGTTATACGACATGCCCGAAATGAGGCTGCTCGAAAGCTACTCAGAGCCAGATGAGCCTAACAAGTGGTTCAATTCCTGGGAAGAGATTGAGGCGCGCTTGCGTTCTGGGAATCGCCACATGACCGCGTGGCCATCTGCGGTTGGCGGCATGCCTAGGGTTCAAGATGTCGTATTCAATGCGGAGACGCAGCAGAAACTAGGCGCAAGGGGGCGCACGGTCTTAAGAAGCGCGGCATTCATTGACTACATCTGGTTCGGCGAACAGCGCGGGTGCCTTGGCGCTAGTAGCCTGACATGCTGGAGTGAAAAGGGCGCGGCCCAGCGCTCTGATTTCCGAGAAGACATGGTGGCCGAAGTTGACTGGAAAGCGTTCAGGTCGACCTTCGGGAAAATTCAACGTCAAATTCGAAAGTCTGCAAGCCACAAGCTCCATGAAGCGCCAATCATGCCGGACGCTTGGCGCAGGACTGTGAATCGGGAAATCGAGCTCTGGGGATGGGGCGAAGCAGTTGGTTCTGAATCGCCCCATCTTCGACCTGTTACGGTTTGATCACCGCGTCAGCTTCTTGTAGGCCAGCCGGGTCGGCCGGTCCGCCGCATCGCCCAGTCTCCGGCGCTTGTCTTCTTCGTAGGCTTCGAAGTTGCCTTCGAACCATTCGACGTGGCTGTCGCCCTCGAACGCGAGGATGTGGGTGGCGAGGCGGTCGAGGAAGAAGCGGTCGTGGCT
>CAIKKO010000293.1 GCA_903828025.1 uncultured Sphingomonadales bacterium | reverse complement strand
CTTCTCCCCTCCCGCTTGCGGGAGGGGCCGGGGGTGGGCCTGTTCAGCGCTAAACCCGCACCACCGCCCCATCCGCCACGCGCCACACCGCGGCATCCGCGCCCAACCCGTCGAACGGCGCGAGCTCGGTGCCGGTCATCCACACTTGTGCGCCCGCTTCGGCCAGCCGCTCATACAAAGCCGCGCGCCGCAGCGGATCGAGGTGCGCCGCGATCTCGTCCAGCAGCAGCAATTGCGGCCGTTCGCCGCCCGACAGCGCCGCATGCGCCAGCACGATGGAAATGAGCATCGCCTTCTGCTCGCCGGTTGAACAATCGGCCGCAGGGGCTTGTTTTGCCGCCAAAGTCACCGCCAGATCATCGCGGTGCGGGCCGACCAAAGTGCGCCCCGCCGCCCGGTCGCGCCGCCGGTTCTCCCTCAAGGCATCGCGCAGCGCCTGAGCGTCCACCGGCCCGCCCGCCGCATAGGCGAGGGCAGGGCGCGCAAAAGGGGCTTCGGGCAATCCCTCCAGCGCGCCCGCCAGCCCCAGAACCAGGGCCCCGCGCGCCCGTGCCAGCTCTGCGCCTGCTTCGGCCAGCCCCGCCTCGATCCCGTCAAGCCACAGCGCATCAGGCTCGCCCGGGCCTTCGAGCAGCCGGTTGCGCTCGCGCAGCGCGGTCTCATAGCGGCTGGCCTGCTTCGCGTGCCCCGGCTCCACCGCCAGCACCAGCCGGTCGAGAAACCGCCGCCGCGCGCCCGCGCCCTCGGCAAAGAGCCGGTCCATCGCCGGGGTCAGCCACGTGACGGACAGCCACTCGCCCAGCCGCGCCGCCGGGCCTTCCGCGCCGTTGATCCGCACCGTGCGGCGGCCGGGCGCTGTGGGCGTGGTCGCCGTGGCCAGCGCCACCGCGCCATCTTCCAGCTCAGCCCCCACCGCAAAGCTGCCGTCCCCGCCGCGCGCCGCCATCTCGGCAGGCTGCGCCCGCCGCAGCCCGCGCCCCGGCGACAGCAGCGAGAGCGCCTCCAGCACATTGGTCTTGCCCGCGCCGTTCTCGCCGATCAGCACATTGAAGCGCGCGGTCCCCTCCAGCCGGGTCGCGGCATGGTTGCGGAAATCGCGCAAGGTGAGGCGGGTGAGCGGCATGGCAGGCGTGTCAGGCGCTCTCGCCGCGTTCCAGCAGGCCGTGCTTCTTCAGGCAGTGCCGCAGCTGGTCATACGTCAGCCCCAAAGCCTTGGCGGTCTGGCGCTGGTTGTAGCGGTTGCGGCCGAGATGGTGTTCGAGGATCGCGCGTTCGTGCCCGTCCACCGCCGCGCGCAAATCGGTCACGCCATCAAATTCGCCCGAAACCACCGGAGCCGGGGCCTCGCCAACTGCTGCGGCCTTCGCGGCCTTCACCGGCGCAGCCGCTGGCCGCCACGGGCTTTCGAACGGATCGAACTGGATATGCCCGATGGGCCGTCCGGCATCGTCCCAGCGGTAGACCGCGCGCTCCACCACATTGCGCAGTTCGCGCACATTGCCGGGCCAGGCGTAGTCTTCCATGTGCTGGCTGACATGGCCCGCAAAGCCGGGCCATGAAGGCCAGCCCAGTTCCGCCGCCATGCGCCGCCCGTAATAATCCGCCAGCACCGCGATATCCCCCTCGCGCACCCGCAGCGGGGGGAGGGTGATCACCTCGAAGCTCAGCCGGTCGAGCAAGTCGGGGCGGAAGCGGCCTTCTTCGGCCATGCGCGGCAGGTTCTCGTTGGTCGCCGCAACGATCCGCACGTCGACCATGATCGGCTTGTTCGCGCCGATCCGCGCCACTTCGCCATATTCCACCGCGCG
>CAIKKO010000292.1 GCA_903828025.1 uncultured Sphingomonadales bacterium | reverse complement strand
GCCATCAGGATCGGGAAGTTCCACGGGATGATCTGGCCGACCACGCCCAGCGGTTCGTGGAAGTGGTAGGCCACGGTGTCATGGTCGATCTCGGAGATCGCGCCTTCCTGCGCGCGCACGCAGCCCGCGAAATAGCGGAAGTGGTCGATCGCCAGCGGCAAATCGGCGGCGGTCGTCTCGCGGATCGGCTTGCCGTTGTCGATCGTCTCGACCATCGCCAGCAGATCGAGGTTCTGCTCCAGCCGGTCGGCAATGCGGTTGAGCATGAGCGCGCGCTCGGCGGGCGACGTGCGGCCCCATGCGTCCTTGGCCTTGTGCGCAGCATCGAGCGCGAGTTCGATATCCTCGGCCGTACCGCGCGCGACCTGGCAGACCACTTGGCCAGTGACGGGCGAGATGTTGTCAAAATATTGCCCACGCACCGGGGCAACCCATTTGCCGCCGATGAAATTATCATAACGGTCGCGAATCAAAGGCTTGCCGGCGATTTTTGCGATAGCTTCGTGCAGCATCTGTTATCTCCCAAAAATGGTCGCGAGCCAGACCGCGCGCTGGGTCAAAAGGGTTGCTGCAGCAAGGCGCGCGCAGCAATGTGACCTTTGGCCAGGGCCTGACCGGATGGAGACCATAAACGCCGATGCCATCGCATTAGGCAACAGCAAAATGGGCTATCAGCAATCGCTTCCGCCACCGATTGCGGCGCAGGATCGTCCATGCTTTCATAGCCCTCATCGCGCGCGCCGTAATATCTGCGCTTTCACAGGATCAGCCCTCCATCGACGACCAGTGTGTGGCCGGTAACATAGGCTGCGAGCGGCGAGGCGAGGAACACCGCTGCCCCGGCCATATCGGCGGGCGTGCCCAAGCGGCGCTGCGGAATGCGCGCGATCGAGCCCGCCAGACGCTCCGGGTTCTGCGTGGTGACTTTGGTGAGCTTGGTATCGACAAGGCCTGGGGCAAGCCCGTTGACGCGGATGCCCTCGGGCCCCCACGCCTGCCCGAGTGTCTTGGTCAGGCTGATCGCACCCGCCTTGGACGCGGCATAAGCCGGATTGCCGACATTGGCCTTGAAGCCCGAAACCGAACTGACCACGATCACGCTGCCCTGCGCCTCCAGCAGCTGCGGCTTGAACTTGGCGGCGCAATGCATGAGGCTGTCGAGGTTCACGGCGATGACCTTGTTCCACCCGTCCCGCTCGAACTCGCCGCGCTTGTAGACCACCGTGCCCTGGCTGAGCACGAGCACATCGAGGCAGGGAAAGGGGAGCGGCGCGGCCGCAATCGCATCGGGATCGCCGACATCGACGCAGGAGTAGCCAAGGCCCGTGAGGTCGGACCCGTCCGCCGGGTCGTAGTCCGCCGGATCAGCGCGCGTGCCCCAGACATGGACCGCCGCGCCGCGCTGGCGGAAGGCATGGGCGATGCCGTTGCCGATCCCGCTCGATCCGCCCACGACCAGCACGTGCTGCCCGGTGAAATCGGTATCATCCATCATCAGGCCTCTCCGCCATTCGATCAGGTTTTCAGCGCGATGGTGAGTTTGGCGCGGAGCCGAGTCAATGCCTACCCGCGCGCTGATGAACCAGCGCCGGCTTGAGTCAGATCGCGTTGATATCGACCACGGTCGGGATCGTGTCGTTGAGCAGGGTGATTTTCTTGCGCGCGATCAGCCATGCGCCGCCATGCTCCACAAGCCGGTATTCATAGCGGCCGAAGAAGCAGTCTGACCGGTTCATCCGCACATCGAAGCGGTGGCAGGTGAAAGCGGCAGAAATGCTGGCCGCCTCCGCATCCGCGTCGAGCACCAGAACATTGGTCACCTGATGCACCACGCGCGGCAGCGGAGACGAGGCGATCGAGAGGCCCGAGGTCAGGCGCATGACGCGGTCTTCCAGATTGCGCCGCCCCTTGTAGTAGATCAGCGATAACTCGCGGTCAGGGTCATCGGTGGTCGAATTCTCGTCGCGCCAGGCCGGCATCCAGAATTCCACGTCGGGCGTGAACAGCGCGAGCCATTCGGCGAAGCGCTGCGTGTCGATCAGCAGCGCCTCGCGGTAAAGCAGCTCCTCGGCCTCCGCGCGGGTCATAGGCGCGCTCATGCTCCATCGCCTTCTGCCATCCGCTGCGCCCATGCGCGGTAGTAGCTGTGGAACAGCGTTTCGTCGCAGAGCTGCGAATCCGCCAGCACGCTGCGCTCGGGCATCATGCCCAGCCGGTCGGAAAAGCGGTTGCCGCCCGCCACCGTGGCGGTCATGCCCCGCGCCT
>CAIKKO010000291.1 GCA_903828025.1 uncultured Sphingomonadales bacterium | reverse complement strand
CTTTCGTCGCGCGCGTAAACCGTGGCGCGGGTGGCAGCGAGCAAGGCTTCGATCGGGCCCCACGGCGCGTTCTCGCCGATCCGCTGAAGCCAGCCTTCGCCTGGTAGTGCATCGGCTGCCACGCGCGCATCGGCAATCGCGCGCGCGCCATCGTCGTCATAGCTTGTGACATCGGCCAGCCGCGCCGCCAACCCGCGCCGCCGTCCGCGCGACTTTCCTTCGGGGCCGATCACCCAGCGGCGCAGCTCGACTGTTTCGGCCCCGGTGAGCGCGGCGGCGAACGTCGAATCCGCCGCTTCGAACACATGGTGGCCTTCGTCGAAGATGATCCGCGTGGGGCGCTGCGCCGGTTCGCGCGCGCGGGCGGCGTTGATCATCACCAGCGCATGGTTGGCGATTACCAGTTCCGCGCCCACCGAGGCGCGGGCCGCGCGTTCGATGAAGCATTTGCGGAAATGCGGGCACCCGGCATAGACGCATTCGCCGCGCTGGTCGGTCAGCGCCGCGATGCCGCGCTTGCGAAACAGCGTGCCGAGCCAGCCGGGCAGATCGCCGCCGATCATGTCGCCGTCCTGCGAGTATGCCGCCCAGCGCGCCACCAGTTGCGCCATGATCGCGGGCCGCCCGGTGAAGCCGCCCTGCAGCGCGTCTTCCAGATTGAGCAGGCAGAGGTAGTTCTCGCGCCCCTTGCGCACCACCACCGGCGGCCCGCTGCGCCCGGCCTGAAGCGCGCGTTCGGCGGGGAAGGCAAGGCGGCTCTCGCGGCGCAATTGGCGCTGCAAGGCCTTGGTGAAGGTCGAGACCCAGACGGTGCCGCCCGAACCTTCGGCCCAGAGCGAGGCGGGTGCGAGATAGCCCAAAGTCTTGCCGGTGCCGGTGCCCGCCTGCGCCAGCACCATATGCGGCTGGCGCTGCGCGCGGCGCGGGGCGAACATGTCGCCCGCCGCCTGCGCAAAGGCTTTCTGCGCCGGGCGCTGCTCCGCGCCGGTGCCGGTGAGCGTGGTCAGCCGCGCGGCGATCTCGGCTTCGTTGAGGGTGATTTGCGCGGGCTGGGGGCGCTCGGCGGCGTCTTCCCATTCGGGGAGGCGGGCAAACAGCCAGCGCTCGGCACGCTCAGGCTGCGCGATGCGGGATGCAAGCAGCGCAGCCCAGGGCCAGCGCAGCCGCTGCATGGTCTGCAATGCGCTCCACGCGCCTTCGCGTTCGGCCCACTCGGCACGCTCGCACGTCGCCAGCAAGGCCTCTGCGGCGGCCTGCAGCAACCCCGGCACGGCATCGTCCGCCGCAGGCTCGGCGAGCCCCAAGGCCTGCGCCAGCCCCTTGGGCGTGGGCACTACAAAGCGCGCGGGGTGGATGAAAGCGTAAAGCTCAAGCAGATCGAGCCCGGAGAGATCGGGATAGCCCAGCCGGCTCGCCACCAAGGGCGCATTGAGCAGCAGCAGCGGGGTATCGGCCGCGGCCATGATCGCCTCGCCCTTGCCGATGGGGCGTGTACCCCCAACGCCGGTATTGCGCGCATCGCGCAGCCAGCACCCGGAATGGCTGGCGTGAAGCGCGGGGAGGGCAGGCGCCGACATGATTTGAGCTTAGACCGAAGATCGGCGGGAAGGGCAAGCGTGCCGGATGGGTTGACCACGGCTAACCTGAAAATCCCGCCAGCTGCGCAGCAAAGGCCCGCTGGAAGGCGGTTACCCCTCGCCCCGAAACGTGGTCTGAGGCCCTGCTCTACGTGGTTCTTCTTATCCGCTTCACACCAGAGCGC
Source organism: uncultured Sphingomonadales bacterium (assembly GCA_903828025.1). GTDB lineage: Bacteria > Pseudomonadota > Alphaproteobacteria > Sphingomonadales > Sphingomonadaceae > Novosphingobium. Next base: position 753 of record CAIKKO010000291.1, on the reverse strand, counting down.
AGGGTCGGACGCTTAAACCGGGGCTGGGCCTGCCGTCCTGATCTTCGGGACATGTACGGGGTTAGCCGCCTCGGCCCATATGTGGAGAATGGGATCATGGCAGTCATCAATACCAACATCAACGCCATCCGGGCTGCAAACGCCTCGAACATGGCGACCAAAATGGCGGGCGTTTCGATGGAGCGCCTTTCCACCGGCAAGCGCATCAATGGCGCCAAGGACGATGCCGCAGGCCTCGCCATCACGACCACTATGACCTCGCAGATCAAAGGCATGAGCCAGGGGATCCGCAACGCCAACGATGGCATCAGCTTCGCGCAGACCGCCGACGGCGCGCTCAATGAAGTGACCAACATGTTGCAGCGCATCCGCGAACTGGCGGTTCAGGGCAAATCGGCCACGTATACCGATACCGATCGCACCTCGATGCAGTCGGAAGTTGCCAACCTCACCTCGCAAATCAGCGAAGTGCTCGAAAAGACCACATTCAACGGCACCAAGCTGTTCACCGTGGTCGGCGCAGCGCCGGCTGCCAACGGGGCGGATGACGCCACGTTCTCGATCCAGACGGGCAGCAACACCACCGACACGGATTAGGCAGAGCCCCACCCGAGGGCATAGCCGCCGCCACCGCCGATCCGACAGGAGAGCACGATGGCTCAAGAATCACAGGAAGTTCTTATTGAACCCTTCGAGACGTATGTCGCACCCGTAGGCACCGCGTTCCCTGCGTGCAGCGCTACCCCAGCTGGG
>CAIKKO010000290.1 GCA_903828025.1 uncultured Sphingomonadales bacterium | reverse complement strand
CACTTGTCAAACGTATGGTTACGTTAGGACATGTTATGGCATCGACTTGGTTACCGGTGTTCGAGGCCCAAAGACCCTCGACACCGGGCGCCGTCGCCCACATGTCCCTTCATCTAAACCAACAATGTCAAAGAACCCACCGACAGAATTTGGCGGACAACCAGTGTACCCCGATTTTGCTACCGGGGGACTTGGTGTCCGACTATGTTGGCGACCGGTGGAGGAAGAGACGAAGTCGCCCGCTCCCTGCCGGTGAACGGGCCTATATGGAGGGGTGCCGCACCCGTCAAACGGATTTTGCATTTTTTTTGCAACTTTTGCCAAATCGCCCGGATTTGTTGGGGTTTTGGGAGGCACCTCAACACGACGTTTTTGGCACGCTTGCGGCCCTCCCGCAGAGAATCGCGAGAATCAGGGGCGACTCGGGCATCGTAAGCGAAACCTTAAGCGCCCAGAGGCTACGCGTGCGCTCAGATGAACACTGATTCCCCATTCCTAAGCCCTGACGACGGCTGCGCTGCCGGGGACCATGGTCCCCCACGGGTTGCGGTCATCGTGCCGGCCTATGGTGTGGCGCACCTTGTAGGTGAGGCGCTCACGTCGCTGCAGCGCCAGTCTTTGCGCGCGTGGGAATGCGTCGTCATTGATGATGGTGCGCCTGATGATGTCGCGGGCGCGGTCGCACCGTTCCTTGGCGATCCACGCATCCGCTTCATCGGTACCGCCAACCACGGCGTATCTGCGGCGCGCAATCGGGCCATTGCGGTCACTTCCGCGCCGTTCATCGCGCTGCTTGATGGCGATGATCTGTTTCGCCCCGGCTATCTTGCAGCTGTCGTCCCGGTTCTTGAGGCAGACCCCGCCGTCCGTCTCGTCACATGCAATGCGCGAGTGTTCGGCGCGGTCCCGCGCGTGCGCATGTGCGTCGAGCGGCCGCAGCCAAAGCACGGCACGCTAGCCGCGGTGCTCGACCGCTCGTTCAACATCTATATCGGCACCACGTTCCGCCGTACCGATTTCGATACCGTGGGGGGGTTCGATACGCGCATGGCCCAGTCTGAAGATTTTGATTTCTGGGTGCGGCTGATGCTGCTGGGCGGCACCGCGCATTATGTCGACGAGATCCTCGGCGAATACCGGGTCCGCCCGGGGAGCGCTTCGGCCAGTGCGGGCCGTTTGCTGCTCGGCAATATCCGGGCCTACGAGAAGGCGCGCGCGGCGCTGGCTGAGGGCGCGCCGGAGATTGCGCTGGTCGACCGGCTGCTGGCTGAAAGCCGCGCCAAGCTTGCCTTCGAACATGCCATAGATTGCATCATTGATGGTGACACACAGCGGGGCCTTAAGGAGCTGCGCCAGACGCGCGGTCAGGTTGACGGGCCCGCCTGGCGCGCAGCGTTTGTCATCTGGCGGTTCTTCCCCGCGCTGGCACGGCCGATGCTGCGCTGGCGCCGCCGCGCGCACAGCCGGGGCGCGGGCGGATCATCCTTGTTCCCGAGCATGCTCGAGTCTGAGGGATGAACAACTTCGCCGATCTGGCCGAGCAGCCCCCCGCCATGTCGGTGCGCACGGCAGCCGCCTGGGCGCTGGTTTCCCAGTACACCGCGTTTGCGATCCAGTTCGCCACCAGCATCCTGCTCGCCCGGTGGTTCATAACCCCGGCCGAGCTTGGCCTGTTCTCGATCGCCTTTGCCGCGGTGACGCTCGTGGCGTTCCTGCAGGACTTCGGGGTCACGCGATATATCAACGGCGAGCGCGATCTGACGCCCGACAAGATCCACACGGCGTTCACGATCTCGGTCGGGTTCGCCTGGGGCATCGCGCTGCTGGCCATCCTCGCCTCGGGCCCGATCGCGGCGTTCTACCACGATCCGGCGCTGCGCCCGGTCACGCTGGTGATCGCCTGCTCCTATTTGCTGGTGCCGCTCGCCATCGTGCCGCAGGCAACCTGCCAGCGGCGGATGGACTACAAGTCGAACACCATGATCGAGGTCGGCTCCTCGGTGGCCAATGCGGCGACCGCGATTACGCTCGCGGTGATGGGTCATGGCGCGCTGGCGCTGGCCTGGGGCGCGTTTGCCCAGCAGGGCGCGCGGCTGGTGGTGAGCCAGTGGCGCGCGGGGCTGATGCTGCCCTGGCCGCTGCGGCTTGCAGGCGCGGCCCCGGTGCTCAAACTCGGCGGCACCAACAGCGTGCTGGCGACGTGCTATTCGATCACCGGGCGCGCGCCCGAGCTCGTGATCGGCCGCCTGCTCAACAACGTCGCGGTCGGGCTCTTCGCGCGGGCCTCGGGCCTCGCGCTGCAATTGCGCCTGCTGGTCGCGGGCGCGGTGACTGGCGTGTTCTATCCCGCCTTCCGCCGCGTGCGCGATAGCGGCGAGCCGCTCGCCCCGCCCTATTTGCGCGTGGTCGCCGCCTATACCGGCGTGACCTGGCCGGCGATGGCGGGGATCGCGGTGCTTGCGGGCCCGCTGGTCAACCTGCTCTACGGCCCGAAGTGGATCGCCGCCGCACCGCTGCTGAGCTGGATCGCGTTTTCGCAGCTCTGCTATGTGGCGCTGCCGCTCAACGCCGATTTGCCGCTGCTGCTGGACCGGATGCGCAGCCTGATCCGCCGCAATGTGATCGAAACGGTTGCTTCGGTGCTGCTCATCGCGATTTCGGCCCCGTTCGGATTGCTGTGGGTGGCGATTTCGCGCTTCGTCCATGGGCTGATCTTCATCGTGATCTATGCGCCGATGATGCAGGAAATGCTCGGCTTCCGCTGGCGCGATCTGGCGGCGATCTATGCCCGCAGCCTGCTCGCCACCGCCGCTGCCGTCACCCCGGTGCTGGTGAGCTACCTCGTGTGGCATCCCGCGTCCGAGGCAGGGATGCTGCAGATGGTCAGCATGGCCGGTGCTGGCGGGGTGTGCTGGCTGATCACGCTGCGGCTCGTGGGCCACCCGCTGTTCGGAGAGATCGCGGCCATGCTGGGCGAGATCACCGCGAACTTGCGCCAGCGCAAGGCCCGTCCGGTCACCCCCTAAAGTCCGGTAGGCATCCCCTCGCGAAAGGCGTAGGATGCCGCGCAGGAGATGGATGCCATGGCCTTCCAAGCGCTTGTCGCGGCCGGTGCGCTGCTGGCCCTTGCCGTACCGGTGACGTCGATGCCGCAGCCGGCTGAGCAAACTGCGCCGGTCGAGGTCGTCACTGTCAAGACCGACCTGCACGATCGGATGACCGTGCCGGTGCGCATCGGCAAGGACGGACCGTTTGATTTCCTCGTCGATACCGGCGCCGAACGCACCGTGCTCGCGCGCGATATTGCCCAGAAGCTGAGGCTGCCGACTTCGGGGCACGGCATGCTCATTGGCATTGCCGGGATGCAGACCGTCGATCTGGTGGAAATCGACGAGATCAACCTCGGTCGCCGCAGCTACTATGGCCTAACCGCGCCGCTGCTCGAAGGCCGCAATATCGGCGCGGACGGGATCATCGGGCTCGACAGCTTGCAGGACCAGCGCGTGCTGCTCGATTTCGCCAAGGGCCGCATGGCTATCGGCGATGCCATGGCGCTGGGCGGCAATCGCGGCTTCGAGATCGTGGTGCAGGCCCGCCGCCGCTCGGGCCAGCTGATCATGACCAATGCGGTGATCGACGGCGTGCGCACCGACATCGTGATCGACACTGGCTCCGACACCTCGATCGGCAACCGCGCGCTCCAGCGTGCGCTGGCCAAGCGCCGCAAAGGCGAAACCACCGAGCTTCAGTCGGTGACCGGCCAGTTCATCACCGCCGACATCAGCCTCGTGCGCGAACTGAAGCTGGGCTCCATGACCATGAGCAACGCGACGCTGGTGTTTGCCGACACCCCGGCCTTTGCCAAGCTGGCGATGGAGAAGCGCCCGGCGATGTTCCTCGGCATGAACCAGCTGCGCCTGTT
>CAIKKO010000289.1 GCA_903828025.1 uncultured Sphingomonadales bacterium | reverse complement strand
GGCATGTACGAGGCGATTATCAGCGGCGAATACGATGTCGCCTATGCCTCGCGCTTTGCCGAGGGCGCGAGCACCGAAGCCTGGGGGCGGCCCGACCGGGTCAAGGCCTCTGGCCTCGCCAACCGCATCGCGCGCAAAGTTACCGGGGTGCAGCTCTCCGATCCGATGAGCGGCTACTTCATGCTCCGCGCCGAAACCTTGCGCGCCGATGCGCACCGGCTTTCAGGCGTGGGCTTCAAGATCCTGCTCGATATCCTCGCCACGGTCGATGCGCCGCTGCGGGTCAAGGAATTCCCGCTGAACTTCGCGGCGCGCGCCGAAGGCGAATCGAAGCTTGACCGCACCGTGGTGTTCGAATTCCTGATCGGGCTCTACGACAAGTGGCTTGGCCGAATCATCCCGACGCGCTTTGCCCTGTTCGGCACGATCGGTGCTCTGGGTGTGGTCGTCCACATGGCGGTGCTGGCCTCGGTGCTTTCGGCGCTGGGGCAGGAAGTGCTCTACAGCAACTGGTCGGCGCAGACCGAATTTGTCATCGCCCAGACCTCAGCCGCCATGGTCGCGATGAGCTTCAACTTCATGCTCAACAACGAACTGACCTATGCCGACAAGCGCCTGCGCGGGTTCGTGCCGCTGCTGCGCGGCTGGGCCAAGTTCGCGATGACCTGCTCGGTCGGCCTGCTCGCCAATGTCGGCGCGGGCGCGGCGCTGATGCGCATGGGCTTCCATGCCTATCCTGCGGCGATTGTCGGAATTGTCGTGGGTTCGGTGTGGAACTTCGCGCTTTCGAGCAAGTTCGTCTGGGGCAAGTACTGAAGACGTTACGCCGTCACCGCCAGCTCCTAAGCCAGGTGTAATCCCGATAGGAATTCTTCCCCGGCAGCGCCCCGGCGGAGAGGATCGGGTAGAACCCGATGAACAGCACGGCCGAAAGCACCACCACCAGCGCGGCCGGCCAGCGCCGCCGCTGCTCCCACCACCCGGCCAGCACCAGCGCCAGCGCGGCCATCAGGAACACGCTCGCCAGCGCGTAGTGGTAGTAAAACTGCACCGGCTTGCCATTAAGCGCCCAGAACACCAGCGCCATGACATAGAGCACCACCACCGCCCCGCGCAGCCGGTCGCGCCGCCTGATTCCGGCCCAGGCGCACAGCAGCAGCGCGGGCAACCCGGCGAGCATCGTCACCGGATTGCCCAGCATCAGCACCCCGCGCTGCGCGCCGTCCCACTTCTCGTAGAAAAACCAGATCGGGCGGATGTTGAAGATCCACTGCCACCAGCGGCTCTGGTACAAGTGCGGCTTCACCACGCTGTCCTGCAGCTTGAGCATATAGCCCTGCCACGGGATCAGCCCGGAGAGTGTGAGCGGCTGCACCTTGTAGAAAAACGCGGGCGCGAACGTCGCGAAATAGGCCAGCAACGGCACGAGCCCGAGCCAGACAGCCGCCTCCAGCAAGGAAACGCCAGGGATCGGCCCGGCAGCGCGCGTCGTCAGGAACGCCCAGCCCCACCGGCCGCGACGCCCCGCCAACGCATGCCAGCGGTCCCACGCAAACAGCAGCCCCGGCAGCACCAGCAGCGGCGCGCCGTTCCACTTCGCCCCGAGCGACAGCCCGAGGAACACCCCGCACAGCGCCAGATGAAGCCGTGCCCCTTTGCGCCACGCCAGCGTGCCTTGCCAGAACGCCAGCGCCATCATGCTCGCCATCGCCATATCGAGCATCGCGATGCGGCTGAGCACGAACCAGATGAAATCGGTTGCGAACAACAGCCCGAACAGCAGCGTCGCCGGGCGCGAAAGGCTGGCCCACCACATCGCGCGCATCGCGGCGTACAGCCCGATGGTGCCCAGCAGCGCGCTCGGCAGCCGCCAGCCAAACGGCGTATCCCCCACCAGCCGCATGCTCAGCGCAATGAATTCCTTGGCCAGCAGCGGGTGTTCGGGATTGAGCCGACTGGTCAGCTCGATCAGTCGGCGCGCGGCGGGCAGATAGTGGATCTCGTCGAACATCATCTTCGATGGGATCGCCAGCCGGTGCAGCACCAGCGCCAGAAAGCCGAGCGTGATCGCAACAACCCACAGCTGCGGATCGCGGTTCTGGGCCGAGGGCGCGGTAAACGGGGCGGTGATGCGGGAAATCAACGTCATAAGCCGCGCGCCCATACGCCACTTGCGCCCGCAAGGGCAATGGCGCGGCTTGCACCGGGCCCCTCGCGATTCTAAGGCCTTGGCCCATGAAACGCACCACCGGACAGGACCGCTCGATCACCGCCACATGGCGCCCCGCAACGCAGGCCGTGCGGGGCGGCACCTGGCGCTCGGAAATGGGCGAAACCTCAGAGGCGCTGTTCCTCACCTCGGGCTACAGCTACGACGACGCCGCCACCGTCGCCGCGCGCTTTGCGGGCGAGGCGGAGGGCATGACCTATTCGCGCCTGCAGAACCCCACGGTGCAGATGCTGGAAGACCGCATCGCCCTCCTCGAAGGCGCGGAAGCCTGCCGCGCGCAGGCCAGCGGCATGGCGGCCATGACCACCGCGCTGCTCTGCCAGCTTTCCGCCGGAGACCATGTCGTGGCTGCCAAGGCCGCGTTCGGATCGTGCCGCTGGCTGATCGACAACCTGCTGCCGCGCTTCGGCATCACTGGCACCACGATCGACGCTTCGGAAAACGCCGCGTGGGAAGCTGCGATCCGGCCGAACACCAAAGTGTTCTTCTTCGAAAGCCCGGCCAACCCGACGATGGACGTGGTCGATCTCGAATTCGTCTGCACGCTGGCGCGCGCGCACGGCATCACCACCGTGGTCGACAACGCCTTCGCCACCAGCGCGCTGCAGCGCCCGCTCGATTTCGGCGCAGATGTTGTGGCTTATTCGGCCACCAAGATGATGGACGGACAGGGCCGCGTGCTGGCCGGGGCGGTCTGCGGCTCGGCCCAGTTCATCAACGACAAGTTGCTCCCGTTCCAGCGCAACACCGGGCCCAATATCGCGCCGTTCAATGCGTGGGTCGTGCTCAAGGGCCTCGAAACGCTGGACTTGCGCATTCACCGCCAGAGCGAGAACGCGCTGAAAGTCGCGAGCTTTGTCGAGCCGCGCGTGGCGCGCCTGCTCTATCCTTGGCTGCCCAGCCACCCGCAATATGCGCTGGCGGTCAAGCAGATGAAGGCGGGCGGTTCGATCTTCAGCCTTGAGGTGCCGGGCGGACGGACACAGGCCCATGCGCTGCTCGATGCGCTGAAGCTGGTCGATATCTCGAACAACATCGGCGATTCGCGCTCGCTGATGTGCCACCCCGCCTCGACCACTCACCACGGCGTTGGCCCCGAAACCCGCGCGGACATGGGCGTGACCGAGGGCATGCTCCGGCTCAACGTCGGGCTGGAAGACCCCGACGACGTGATCGAGGATCTCGATCAGGCGCTGAAGGCGGCGGGGCTGTAGGTTCAGCCCTTCGCCGCAGCTTCCAGCGCTTCGATACGGGCCTTGAGCGCTTCGGCTTCCTCGCGCGCGGCGGTGGCCATGTCTTTCACCACCTCGAACTCCTCGCGGCTGACGAAGTCCATCCCGCCGAAGGTTTCGCGCAGCTTTTCGCGCGCGGTCTCGCCCGCTTCGCGGCCCATGCCGGCGAGCGTGCCCGCAGCGCTGTTGAGCAGCTTGACGAAATCGGCGATCATAGGGTTCTCGGATTGCATGGGTTTGGCCTTGCTACGGAAATGCCCTCCTCAAATGGGGCGGACACGGCGGCTGTGCAAGCCGCAACTGGGGCAAAATCAGAGCTGGACCCGCACCGCCGCGCCGGAGCCTGAAGCGCCGTCCGCCTCCGGATTGAGCGCGAGGAACTGGTAATTGAGCAGCGCAGCAAAGCAGATCCACGCCAGATAGGGCAGGATCAGCCCGCCCGCGACCGGGCGGACCCGCCAGAACAGCAGGATCAGCACCGCCGTCAGCACGATCATCACCCCGATCAGCACGAGCCCCAGCGTCAGCCGGTGCATCGCGAAGAACACCGGGCTCCACGCGAGATTGAGCAGCAGCTGCAGCACGAACACCGCCACCGCCACGCCGCGCCCGGGCGCGCCGCGCGCCGAGGCCACCATCGCCAGCGCCACGCCCAGCAGCACATAGAGCACCGACCAGACGATCCCGAACGCGGCCGGGGGCGGATACAGCGCGGGTTTCAGCAGCGCGGCGAACCACGGATTGCCCGGTCCCGCATCGGACACCTGTCCGGCAAGGAAGCCAAGGCCAAGCACTGTCGGCACCGTAAACAGCGACCAACGCATGAGACTGGCGCGCAACTGGGCAGGGGAAGCGAGATAACGCATGTGCTGGCAACGGTCCCAATCACTGATTCGCGGCGGATATTGGCGGCGTCGCGCCCGCTAGGCAACGTCCACCGCAGTTTCACCATGTATGGCGGAAATGAGGAACTCGATATTGCCTTCCGGCCCGGTGATCGGGCTCTCGGTAATCCCCTGCACGGCCCAGCCTTCGCTCTCCAGCCAGCCGCGCACTTCATCGCACACGCGGGCGTGCAGCGCGGGATCACGCACCACCCCGCCCTTGCCCACTTCGCCGCGCCCGACTTCAAACTGCGGCTTGATCAGCGCCACCAGCCGGGTCGGCCGCGCGGCCAGCCTCAGCGGCACTTCGAGCACTTTGTGCAGGCCGATGAAGCTGGCATCGCAGACCACCCACGTGGCGGGACGATCGAGATGGGCGGGCGTGAGCAGCCGCGCGCTCAGCTGCTCCAGCACCGTTACGCGCGGGTCCTGCCGCAGCTTCCACGCGAGCTGGTTGGTGCCGGAATCGACCGCAAAGACGTGTTCGGCTCCCAGCGTGAGCAGCACATCGGTAAACCCGCCGGTCGAGCTGCCGATATCCATTGCGGTGACGCCCGCCGGATCGAGCCCGAAATGCGCGATTGCGTGCGCCAGCTTGATGCCACCGCGCGACACCCACGGATGATCGCGCCCGCGCACTTCGAGCGGCGCATCGGCGGGCAGCGCCTGCCCCGCCTTGGTCAGCTTGGTCTCACGCGAGTAGACATGGCCCGCGAGGATCAGCGCCTGCGCACGGGCGCGGCTTTCGACAAGGCCGCGCTCAACCAGCATCTGGTCGAGCCGCAGTTTCGCTTTTCCGGCAGGTTTGGCCGCAGGCGGCACGGGACGGGTTGAGGTCACCGCCGCTCTCTTCCATACCCGGGGCATGAAGATCAACTCCGCGCTACTGCTGCTTGCGTCGATTGTGCTGCTGAGCGGCAGCGCCCCCGCGCAGACGCTCGGCGATTTGCCGGCCCAGACGTTGGGTCAGAACTCGGGCCAGAACTCGGCCCAGACCGCTCGGGCACTCGCCCCGGACTGGCGCGATCTGCCGCAAACCCCCGGTGCCTGGACATATGCCGCCGAGCCAGGCGGCAGCGCGGCCCGCTTTGGCCTGCCCGGTGCCCTGCCGCTCGTCGTGCTGCGCTGCGACAAGGTCCGCCCGGCCGTGCTGATCCAGCGGCAGAGCCTTGGGTCCGGTGCGCTTCCTGCCACCATCACCACATCCAGCAGCGCGCGGCGGCTCGTGGCCGCACCCGCCCGCGGCAGCCAGAGAGCGCAGAACGGCCCAATCCTGTTCGAAATAGCGCTGAACACGGCGGACCCGCTGCTCGATGCCATGGCCTTCAGCCGGGGCCGTTTTCTGTTCGAACTGGGCGGAGCTCCCGCGCTGGTCTTGCCTGCATGGGCGGAAGTTGGCCGGGTGATCGAAGATTGCCGCTAAGCAGCGAACCCGGGCCCCCGGGAAAACCACTTATCCACCAGCGCAGCGCGAAGCCCCAATTCTGACAACAAAAAAAATCAATGCAAGACTTGTTCTTGCGCGCGGGATGAATCACATTGGTTTCAAGGCCGGAACAGGGCTGCAATCCTCCGGTCGAGCCGCACACCGATGTCATTGTGATCGGGCGAGGCGGCATCTTGGCTCAACAGCGCGAAAGGAGGTGATCCGATGTCTCATGGTTCAGCAGAGGGGTCGGCATTGCGCATCGCGGAGCATTATCGCTAGTCTCGCATCAGCGATAAAGGCATCCGTGGGCGGCACTTCCGGCCGCTGACCATGCGAAGGGCCGCTTCCGGACGCCGGAAGCGGCCCTTCACATTTGTTGCAGATCTCTTGCCATTTGCGCAATATTCGTTCACGGAGCGGGCCTGCAACCCCATTTCCAAAGGACCGCCCGATGGCGACGCCCGATATCGCTGCCACTTCGCTTGCCTTCTCGCACACGCCGCACCCCGCCCCGTTGGCGGCAGAGGCCCGTGCGGCGGTGCTGGCAAACCCCGGTTTCGGCACGACCTTTTCCGATCACATGGTCTCGGTCCAGTGGGACGAGACGCACGGCTGGCATCAGGCAGAAGTGCTGCCCTACGGCCCGATCACGCTCGATCCGGCAGCCGCCGTGCTCCACTATGCGCAAGAAATCTTCGAGGGGCTGAAGGCCTATCGCTTTGCCAGCGGTGAAATCGCGCTGTTCCGGCCCGAGGCCAACGCCGCGCGCTTCAACGCCTCGGCCCAGCGCCTCGCCATGCCCGAAGTGCCCGAAGCGCTGTTTGTCGAAGCCGTCACGCAGCTGGTGCAGGCGGACCGCGAGTGGTTCCCCACGGTCGAGGGCGGCTCACTGTATTTGCGCCCCTTCATGTTCGCGAGCGAGGCGTTCCTCGGCGTGCGCCCCTCCAAGCAATACCGCTTCCTCGTGATCGCGAGCCCGGCGGGCAACTACTTCAAGTCCGGCGCGCCGGCGGTGTCGCTGTGGGTCAGCGAATACAGCCGCGCCGCACCCGGCGGAACCGGCGCGGCCAAGTGCGGCGGCAACTATGCCGCCAGCCTCGTCCCCACCGCCGAAGCTTTTGCGCGCGGGCACGATCAGGTGCTGTTCCTCGATGCGGTGGAGCGCAAGTGGATCGAGGAACTGGGCGGCATGAACCTGTTCTTCGTGTTCGCCGACGGCACGCTGGTCACCCCGCCGCTAACGGGCACGATCCTGCCCGGCATCACGCGCGAAAGCCTGCTGGCCTTGGCGCGCGATGAAGGCCTGACGGTGCGTGAGGAACGCTATTCGCTGGACCAGTGGCGCAGCGATGCGACATCGGGCGCGCTGATCGAGACGTTTGCCTGCGGGACGGCGGCGGTGGTCACCCCGGTTGGCAAAGTGACGGGCGCAGACGGCGAGTTCGTGATCGGCAGCGGCGGCCCCGGCCAGACCACGCAAAAGCTGCGCCAGCGGCTGGTCGCGATCCAGCGCGGCGAAGCCCCCGATCCGCACGGCTGGGTGCACCGCATCGCCTGAACTCCGGGTGTTGCCTTGGCCCGCCCGGCATGGCATCCGCTTCGCTGTTAATCGCCCGATTAGGGTGCTGCGGAGAGCCTAAGCCATGAGCATTTCATTTCAGGACCGCGTTGCCATCGTCACCGGCGCAGGCGGCGGCCTTGGCCGTGCTTATGCCATCGAACTGGCCAAGCGCGGCGCAAAGGTCGTGGTCAACGACATCGGCGGCGCGCGCGATGGCACCGGCCATTCGGACGCCGCGCTGCAGGTGGTGGCCGAGATCGAGGCTGCGGGCGGCGAGGCGATGTCGAACGGCGGCTCGGTCACGGAATACGAGCAGATGGCCGAGATGGTCGCCAAGGCCAAGGAGAAGTGGGGCGGCGTCCATATCCTCATCAACAACGCGGGCATCCTGCGCGACAAGAGCTTTACCAAGATGGACCCGGCCGATTTCGAGATGGTCGTGAAAGTCCACCTCATCGGTTCGGCCTTCGCCACCAAGGCATGCT
>CAIKKO010000288.1 GCA_903828025.1 uncultured Sphingomonadales bacterium | reverse complement strand
GGCATAGAGCGTGATGATCGTGCCCTTGCCCTTGGCCGCCTCATCTTCGATCATGCGCAGCGCCGAAAGGCCTGCCGAAGAAGCGGTACGGACCAGACCCGAACCGTCGCAGTGCGGGCAGGCGCGCGTGGTCGCCTCGAGCACGCCGGTGCGCAGGCGCTGACGGCTCATTTCCATGAGGCCGAAGCCCGAAATGCGGCCGACCTGAATGCGGGCGCGGTCGTTCTTGAGCGCGTCCTTCATCGTCTTTTCGACTTTGCGGACGTTCGATCCGTATTCCATGTCGATGAAGTCGATGACCACGAGCCCGGCCATGTCGCGCAAACGCAACTGGCGGGCGATTTCGCGCGCGGCTTCGAGGTTGGTGTTGAGCGCGGTTGCCTCGATCCCGTGTTCCTTGGTCGAGCGGCCCGAGTTGATGTCGATCGAGACCAGCGCCTCGGTCGGGTTGATCACCAGATAGCCGCCGCTCTTCAGCTGCACGACCGGATCGTACATCGCGGTGAGCTGGTCCTCCGCGCCGTAGCGCTGGAACAGCGGCACCGGATCGGCATAGTGCTTGATCCGCTTGGCGTGGCTCGGCATCAGGAGCTTCATGAAGTCCTTGGCCGCGCGGTAGCCGTGCTCGCCCTCGACCACGACTTCCTCGATCTCGCGATTGTAGATGTCGCGGATCGCGCGCTTGATGAGGTCGCTGTCCGAGTGAATCAGCGCGGGCGCCGAAGACCCGAGCGTGCGTTCGCGGATCTCGTCCCACAGGCGGGCGAGGTAGTCGAAGTCGCGCTTGATCTCGGGCTTGGTGCGCTGGAGACCGGCCGTGCGGACGATGCAGCTCATCGAGCGGGGCAGTTCGAGCTCGGCCATGATCGACTTCAGGCGCTTGCGGTCGGCGGCCGAGTTGATCTTGCGGCTAATGCCGCCGCCATGGCTCGAATTGGGCATGAGCACGCAGTAGCGGCCCGCGAGGCTGAGGTAAGTGGTGAGCGCGGCGCCCTTGTTGCCGCGTTCCTCCTTCACGACCTGGACGAGCAGGACCTGACGGCGCTGGATGACGTCCTGGATCTTGTAGCGGCGGCGCAGCGCCATGCGGCGGGCGCGCAGATCATCGGCTTCACGCGCCTGAGCGCGGGGGGCACGCTGGCTGCGGCGCGGACGGCGGGGACGGCCGGAGTCGTCACCCTCTTCGCCGTCTTCGCCAACTTCGCTATCTTCGCTCGTATCGTCATCGGTGTCTTCGGCTAAGTCTTTGTCTTCATAGCCATTTTCGACAACGCCGCCTTCGATCGTGGCGACATGGTCCTTTTCCGAGGTGTCGACCTCGGTCACGCCGTCCTCACCGTCGTAATCGTAGCGGTCATCGCCGCCATCGCCTTCGTCGTCGAAATCGCCGTGTTCGGCCTCATCGGCGGCGCGCAGCGCGGCTTCCTCTTCGGCGTGCGCGGCTTCTTCGGCCAGCAGCGCCTCGCGATCCTCCTTGGGGATCTGGTAGTAATCCGGGTGGATTTCGCTGAACGCGAGGAACCCGTGGCGATTGCCGCCGAAATCGACGAACGCCGCCTGCAGCGACGGTTCGACTCGGGTTACCTTGGCGAGGTAGATATTGCCTTTGATCTGCTTGTGATCGGCAGATTCAAAATCGAATTCTTCAATTCGGTTGCCATTGAGCACCGCCACCCGGGTTTCTTCCTGGTGGCGCGCATCGATCAGCATGCGCGTGGTCATTATAAAGTCTCCAGCCGCGCGGCCACGGAACGGAGTCCGGGAACAGGGCGCGGTTCAATGTGAAAGCGCGATAGCCAACATGCCCGGTTCTGGCGGATGCCAGGGCCGGTGCGGGGCGTTTCGCGAATGCGGATGTGCCGGTTCGGAGCGCTGGGAATGCCGTGTTTGCCGGCCTTTTGCGCTCGCCGCCCGGCGGCGGTTGGTGCGTGTCTGCCTTGAAGATGGTCCGTGGCGACTGGCACGAAGCCGCGACCGCCAAGCCCGCACGGGCCCCGCAAGGGGTCCTCGGCTCGAACGTACCACGACTTATCATCAAGACATCAACCTCTGTCGCGGGCGTGCGGGCAGATATCCTGCATGCACCCCGCGTATTATGCCGGTTCGAGGCCCGAATTCCGCGCTTCGCTTTCGCCTTGTCCGTTCGCGCCGGGCAGCGCAGATGCGCAAGGCCAGAGGCGAGGGGGCGGAGCCGAAACCGGGTGAGGCTCGATCCAGTACCCGACTTGCTAGCACCGGAATACCGAACCAGCAATTAAAACCATGACGGGAATGCTGCGGTCTGTTTCGGGCCGCTCCGCTTTCGCCGCAATTGGCGCTGGACCGCCATGACATCGGCATTGCATAGGCAGGCCCCATGAACAGGCGTGTGCTGATCGCGGCGGGCCTTGGGGCGCCGCTCGCCGTATTGACGGCGCTGGGCATGCTGTTTGCCATTGCGGCGGCGTCTCCGCCTTATGTGCCCGCGTATGTCGTGCGCGTGGCGCTGCCGGGCAGCACCGGGGAAATCGGCCTGCCGCCGGTGCAGGGACCGGCCGACGCGAGCCGTCCGCTGGTGGTGATTGATGCCGGGCATGGCGGGCATGATCCCGGGGCCAGCGGCCAGCACGGCGAAAAGGAAAAGATGGTCACGCTCGGCCTCGCGCTCGCGCTGCGCGATGCGCTGCTGGCAAACGGCCGCGTGCGCGTGGCCATGACGCGCGACACCGACCACTTCCTCGTGCTGCAGGAGCGCTCCGGCATTGCGCAGCGGCTGCACGCCGATCTGTTCGTTTCGATCCACGCCGACGCCTCCGAATCGCCCGAGGCGACGGGCGCGACGGTCTATACCCTGTCCGACAAAGGCTCGGACGCGGTGGCCGATCAGGTGGCAACGCGCGAAAACCGCGCCGACATGGTCAACGGCGTGCCGCTGGGCGGCCAATCGGATGCAGTCTCGGCGATACTCGTCAATCTCTCGCAGCGCGAAATGCGCGGCCGCTCCAAACGCTTTGCCGGCCTCGTGCTGCGCGAGGGCGAGGGCAGCCTGCGCTTCCACACCGACCCTGACCGCGAGGCCGCGTTCGTCGTGCTCAAATCGCTCGATCTGCCCTCCGCGCTGATCGAGGCCGGCTATATCAGCAGCCCCGACGACGCCCGCGCGCTGGCCAGCCAGAGCTGGCGCAAGGGCTTTGCGAAGTCGGTGGCCTCCGCGATCGAGATCTATCTGGCGCGCACGAATGGGGCGGCCGGGGTGCCATAGGGAGGCCGTCGATTTGCCGATGGCAGCGGATGGCGGGGCCTGGGACTTTCCGGTCGTTCCCTTTACACTCCTTCAACGGCGGCTTTGGGCTAAAGCAGGCGTTCCAGCCTTACACGGTTGCCCTCGTCGATTGACCGAAGTTAGGCCAGAGCCGCAAAAAGAACGTTGGCCGCAAGCAAAGTTAGCAACGATCGGAATGGCATTGCCGTGTGCTAACCCCGGTCACGCGCAGGTCTCAGGCGGCCCGTCCCGCTTATCGCCCGGCAGGACGTGGCGGCCGTTCTATCGGCCGCCTCCGGCCGAGGCCGGGCACCGCCCAAACCCGAGGCCATTGGGTCCCGACAATCCCTTGAGCATAAGGATATTGTCGCCCCTCAAGCCCAGAACACTGATGTGATCGTCCTCCGCGTTGGATACGTAGATCAGGTTGTCCGGACCGCGTCGGACCAGAATCGGCGATTTACCCGTCGCGACAAACTGTGGAGACCCGCCGTTCGCCGGGAAGAGAGCGATCCCCCCGTCGCTAGGCGATGGCGCGACAATCATCCCGTCGGGCCACTGTTCAGCATAGATGTACTGGCCGGGACGGGGCGCCTCAAGCCGCTGCACAACCCCGAGATCGCCCGGATCGAGCGTGAAGAGCGCACCCTTCGCACTGGCCAAGATGGTGCCGGCCTTTGTCAGAAACAGTCCGCGGATGGGTGATCCAACATCCCGTTGAACCAGCACCCTGCCGTCACCCGGATCGATCCGGCTGGCGCCGTTGGCACCGGCAAAGCTGTAGAGCGATTTGCCGTCCGCCGAAAAAACGAAATTGTGCGTCCCGTTCGGCAGCGGAAAGCGGCGGAGCAGCCGACGCGTGCGCGTATCGAACACGAACATCACATACCCCCCGACCTCGGCGTTGACGAACAGCTCGCTGGTGCCGGGGCGCAACTTTACCCCGTGCGGACCACGCGCCGGAGGCGGCAGAAGGAAATCGGCGACACGCCGAGCGTTAAGGAGATCGATCTCGGCAACACGATCCCCCGGCGTTCCGAGGCGGCTGTCGTAATCGGCGATGCCGAATTGCGAGACATAGGCGGTGTTGCCGTTTAGCGTGACGGCGATCTCATGGGGCCGCTCACTGATCGGTATCGTTGCCACCATTGCACCGCCCGACGAGACGATACCCAGTTGACCCGACGTTTCCTGCACGGACAGCACGCAGGCTGCAGCCCTTGGCAGGTGCGCTTTAGCTCCGGCAGAATGGCTAAACAGCGCCACCCCCGACGCCAGCGCGATGGCAAACCTGTTGATCATGACCCTCGTCCCTTTCTGCCTGCACGATCCGCACACCCACCGGTCAAGTGTTGGCCCCGCGCCGTGCGCGCCCGCTGTCCTTGCTTGGCGACACTCATGCTCCCACCGCCCTGACCCGGGTGAGGCTGCGGTGTATCCACCACCAGGCAATCGTGATCGGGACAACAACGGCATAAGCAATCACGCCGTGAAGGCCTCCGCCCGGAATGGTCCAGAATAGCCAGGTGTCGGTCCCGCCGGGCACTATCTGCGCCCCGGTCTGCATAATGTAACCGCCCAACAGGCATCTGACGACGCCGCTCAGTCCAGGCAGTTCCAGTCGCCACTGTCCAGACGTCACACTGGCGATGATCGCCCCAAGGAACAGCGTCACGCCGGCGAGTTGTGGGAGACCGAGATCAAGCACGCCCGAACGGGCAAGACCGGCGATCGTAGCGCCGTAGCTCCAGCCGGGCAGGATCGAGAAGATCAACAGCGCCGAGACGCTCGCAACAATCACGCCCCCCATGCGCTGGCGCCCGCCCGCATTCGCCTTTAGGCCGAGGGCGACCCAGGCGAGGATCGCGCACACGGCAGCGGCGGTGACCAAGGGTGGAATCGACATCTGCGGGACAAGGCTCTCGTGTTCGCCGAACATCAGCCGCCGCGGGACCGAAATCAACTCAGCCAGGTAAATGCCAATCAGGGTGAAGAGGTACCGGGTATTACCCTGGCCCAGAAAGCTGACGCTGCCAAGATAGCAGCCATCATTAATGATGAAGCCAATAGCGAGAAGCGCCGCCCCCACCGGGACCGAACCTAAGCCTGCGCCCGCCATGGGCAGGGGTAGCCGGTGCATTCCTAGCATCAGTTCGCTGCCGAACAGGAATGCCATGGCGGCGATGACCTGTGCTTGGAGACGCAATCCGCCGGGATCAGCCGCGACAACAAAGTCATGGGTCGCGGTGACCAGACACAGCCGCGCGCGGCCCATGCCAAAACCCAGGCCGCAGGCGAACAGGAGGGCAAGTGCAGCGGCAATCAAACTGGCACCATAAATCGTCAGTTTCCGGCTTTGTGTTGACCTTGCCGCGTCACGGTCAGGGCGAGGCCTTGGTCTGTCAAGGTCGGGGCCTGTCCGCGACGGCCGGCGCCCGCACGATCTGGCCGCCCTTCATGACGAAGACGGGATGGGCCACCGCACTGATGTCGACTGTCGGGTCCCCGGACACCGCCACCAGGTCGGCGATAAAGCCAGGCTGCACTTTGCCCAGACGCTTACCTTCTCCCAAGACGGCGGCATCGGTCGCCGTGGCGGCCATAAGCGCTTCGGCTGGCGCCATGCCATAGCGCACCATCCAGACAAGTTCGCGGGCGTTTTCGCCATGCGGATACACGCCCACATCGGAACCTGACGCGATGGTTACGCCAAGCGATCGCGCGGCGCGGAACGCCCGTTCACTGTTCGCCATGTCTGCGGTCGGAGGCGTTTTGCCGGGTATATACCCGTGGAAGTAGATTCCGTAATACTCCACCTCGGTCAGGGTCGGGACATAAGCGACGCCGGCCTTGGCCATCAGGCGAAAGGTCGCCTCCGATCCGCCCTTGCCATGCTCGATGGTGTCGACCCCCGCCACAACCGCCCGGCGCATGCCCTCGTCCGATTCCGCATGGGCGGCGACTTTGCGGCCAAGGTCGTGAGCTTTGGTAACAGCGGCGGTCAGTTCTTCCTGCGAAAAGGCGGGTAGGGTCTCGCCGTTGGGTCCGATCTGGTAGTCTGCATAGAGTTTGATCCAATCGGCGCCAGCTGCGGCCTGGTGACGCACGGCGGTGACAATGCCATCGGCCCCGGAGGCTTCTTCGGCGCCCTGCGGAAGGTCGCTGATGGTGTAGTCCCGGCGAGCCGGACCATAAGCGCCGGTCGCGACGATGGCCCGGGTCACCACTTGCAGCCGCGGGCCCTGCACAAGGCCGGCCTCAATCGCCTGTTTCAGCACCACGTCGGAGTTGCCGGCGCCTTCGGTGCCAAGATCCCGCAATGTGGTGAAGCCGGCATGCAGGGTGTCCCGGGCGTGGTTTGCGGCTGCCAGGACGCGATAAGGCAGTTGCTCCTTGAGGACTTGATCATCCCACAAGGTCTCGCTGTAGGGATGGAGGAACAGATGCGAGTGAAGATCAATCAAGCCTGGCAGTAGGGTTGTGCCGGGCAACTGCAGCGTCCGCGTTCCCGGAGGCGCGACGATGTCCGGGCCGACCGCCTGGATGGTCTCGCCGTCTACGAGCACTTTCCAGCCCGCGTGCGCGGTCCTGTCCTGAGCGGTGAAAACACGATCGGGGACGATGATCAGCGTTTCACACCTGGCACCCGACGAGGCCAGCGCCAAAAAAATAATGCCACATGCTAGTCGTGAGCGCATGAATCGGTCCCCTCCCGTGGGCAATCTTCGTCTTATGTGCGGAGCGCTGTTAGCGGGGACGCGCGCGTCGCGAAAGGGGTGGCGATGCCAGTGGGTATCTGGCCCACCGGCGGAAGAGAATGCGCAGCTCAAACCGTTGGCCTGACGCGGATAGCGCGTCGCGCTAGAATCGCTGCGCGATGGCTTTGCCAAGGAAGCCGGACCGGGATCCGGCAAATAACAGGATATGCAGATGAGGGCAGCTGGCCTGGCGGCATTGGAAGCAGCATTCGGCGCTGCGTACTCGAACGCAGAGGCCGTTCGGCTCAACCACGCTGCGAGCGAGGGATTGTTCATTGCCGACAAAACCGGACGTTTATCATGATTGATCCGGACGACTGACTCTGTGAAGGGTTTCGGGCGCTTGCGTACGAAAGCCTCCAGTGCAGGAACCCGCGGGCCCCACGCGC
>CAIKKO010000287.1 GCA_903828025.1 uncultured Sphingomonadales bacterium | reverse complement strand
GAGGGCATCACGCGTGCGGTCCTCAATGCTGAGCTCTCCGTGCAATTCGGTGGCAGCGATGCTGCTGGCCGCTGGTCTGTGCGTGATGCCCACGCCGCACTCGAACTCGCGCAAGTCATCTGGCTGCAGGATCAGTCGGTGCTGGGCCTGCACACGAGCCCATTCGCCGCCGCGGAACTCTTAGGCCGCCTTGAAGCTTTGGTCCCGCGCCAGACCACGCGCAGCGACGAGCAGATCGAGCTCCAGCAGTTCGCGACCCCGCCGCGACTTGCCTGGCTAGCGGCACAGGCCTGTCACATCGGACGCAGCGATCTCATCCTTGAGCCTTCCGCCGGAACCGGCATGCTGGCCGTATGGGCGGACAAGGCGGGCGCAAGGCTTGCCCTCAACGAGATCTCCGCGCTGCGGCGGGATTGTCTTAGTCACCTGTTCCCAGGGGCCAGCATTACGGGCCACGACGCAGAACTGATCGACGACCTTTTGGGCGCGGCGCTCCGGCCAGCGGTGGTGCTGATGAACCCGCCCTACTCTTGGGGTGCAGAGCGCGGTCATGACGGCCGCACGGGCGCGCGGCACTTGCGTTCGGCATGGAACCGCCTAGCCTCTGGCGGACGGCTCACCGCGATCATGCCGGAGTGGTTCGACATCGGCCGGTTCTTGAGCCGCATGTCCGGCCCGGCGTCGCTGCGCCTCAACATCGCCATTGAGCGCGGGTTCTTGGGCCAAGGTACTTCGATCACCACGCGGCTGCTGGTGCTCGACAAGGTGGATGCTGTCACCGAACCGGTCATCGCTCGAACCTTAGATTTTGCGGAACTGTGCGCTCTGGTGGATGCCGTGCCTGCTCGCGCCACAGGACCAGCCGTGGCGGCAACGTTGCTTCGTCCTTTCAGGGTGCTGCCCTTGCTGCGTCCGAGGCTTCGTCCATCGCCAGTGGCGACAAGGCCAACTGCTGCAAGTGAAGCAGCCGCGCCGATCGCCTACAAAGCGCTCGATGTGCCGGCTCCGACGCCCGAGCAGGTCGGCCATTATTTGCCCTATCGACCAAGCCGGATCGAGATCGCAGGGGCCGCCGACCACCCCACACCGCTGGTAGAATCGGTCGCGATGGGCTCGATCACCGCGCCGGTGCCCACCATGGTGCCTCAGCTGCCTGGCGGTGCCGTTGCGCGCGGGCTGCTCTCGGCGGCGCAGATCGAGACCCTCGTCTACGCTGTCAGCGCCCATGCACGCGACCTGCCCGGGCTGTTTGCGCCCGAGGATAAAGGCTGCACGCTCAAGGCCAGCGCTGAAGGCAAGGCCTACCGCATGGGGTATTTCCTCGGTGACGGGACTGGCGCAGGCAAAGGGCGTCAGGTCGCGAGCGTCATTCTCGATCGCTGGGTGCAGGGCGGACGCCGCCATATCTGGATATCGAAGAACGAGGCTCTGCTCGAAGACGCACGCCGTGACTGGTCCGCGCTTGGCGGCTTGCCCATCGACATCCAGCCGCTCGCGACCTGGAAGCTCGGAAGCCCCGTGACGATGCAGGAGGGTATCCTGTTTGTCACCTATCCGACAATGCGCTCGGGACGCGCTGACGCCACCCGGCTGGATCAGGTTCTCGCCTGGGCCGGTGAGGACTTCGATGGGGTGATAGTCTTCGATGAAGCACACGCTATGGCCAACGCTGCGGGCGGCGAAGGTTCGCGCGGCAAGACGAAGGGCTCGGAACAGGGCATCGCCGGCGTGCGCCTCCAGAACCTGCTGCCGCGAGCACGCGTGCTCTATGCTTCCGCGACCGGAGCGTCGGACGTGAACAATCTCGCCTACGCAACGCGTCTCGGCCTCTGGGGACCGGAGACCGCCTTTGCCTCCCGCGAGGAGTTCGTGACCGACATCCGCGCAGGCGGCATCGCCGCAATGGAACTCGTTGCCCGCGATCTGAAGGCCCTCGGGCTCTACACGGCGCGGGCTCTCTCATTTGCGGGTGTCGAATACGAGATCCTCGAGCATGACCTGAGCGCAGATCAGATCGCGGTCTACGATGCCTATGCCGACGCCTGGGCGATCATCCACGCCAATCTGCGCGAGGCGCTCGAGGCCACACGCATTGTCGATTGTGAAACCGGAGGGACGCTCAACAGCGGAGTAAAATCGGCCGCGCTCTCGGTCTTCGAAGGCACAAAGCAACGCTTCTTCGCGCAGCTGCTGCTGTCGATGAAGCTGCCGAGTCTGCTCCCGGCAATCGACGCGGCGCTGCAGGAAAACCACGCAGTCGTCGTGCAGTTGGTCTCGACGGCCGAGGCCATGCTTGACCGCCGCCTCGCCGATCTGTCCGATGAGGAACGCGAAGCGCTGGAGATCGATCTATCACCCCGTGAATACGTGGTCGACTATCTGATGAAGAGCTTCCCTGTCCGATTGATGGCCGTCTTCACCGACGAAAACGGCAATCCCCGCTCCGAGCCGATGAGTGATGAACACGGCGCACCCGTGCTTTGCCAGGCGGCGCTGGCTGCGCGCGAGCGGATGGTCGAACAGCTCTGCGCGCTGCCGCCGATCGCAACCGCGCTCGATGCGATCATCGAACGCTTTGGGACCGACAAGGTCGCTGAAGTCACTGGCCGCACCAAGCGGCTCGTCGTCGGATCCGACGGGCGCCAGAAGCTGCAGACGCGCACTCCGCGCGCCAACCTCGCCGAGACGCAGGCGTTCATGGACGGCGACAAGCGTATCCTCGTCTTCTCGGATGCCGGCGGCACCGGGCGCAGCTACCACGCGGATCTTGCCGCCAAGAACCAGGCCCGCCGCGTCCACTTTCTGCTCGAACCGGGCTGGCGCGCCGACGCTGCGATCCAGGGCCTTGGCCGCACTAACCGCACCAATCAGGCATCGGCCCCGTTGTTCCGCCCGGTCACGACCGACGTGCGCGGCGAGCGCCGCTTCATCTCGACGATTGCCCGGCGTCTCGACAGCCTCGGCGCGCTGACGCGCGGCCAGCGCCAGACCGGCGGGCAGAACCTGTTCAATCCTGCCGACAATCTGGAGAGCGCATACGCCAAGGAAGCGTTGAACCGCTGGTTCGGCCTACTGTTCATGGGCAAGCTCGAAGCTGTCGGGCTGGCCCGATTCCAGGACCTGACCGGGCTCAGGATCGAAAGCGCCGATGGCGGCATGGTCCACGACCTCCCCACGATCCAGCGCTGGCTAAACCGCATCCTTGCCCTGCCGATCGCCCTGCAGAACGGTATCTTCGATGAGTTTCTGGGTCTGGTCGAAGCGCGGATCGATGCGGCTCGCGCTGCGGGGACACTCGATCTCGGGCTCGAGACCATCGCGGTCGAAAGCTTCGAGGTTCTCTCCGATACCCTGCTTCGGACCGACAGCGTGTCCGGCGCGACGACCCATCTGCTCGAACTGGAGATCGCCCGTGCGCTGAAACCGCTCACGCTGGACCGGCTCGACCAACTGGAAGGCGCGCGGGGCGGTCGCCAGCGGTTCCTGCGCAATTCGCGCTCGGGCAGGGCGGCGTTG
>CAIKKO010000286.1 GCA_903828025.1 uncultured Sphingomonadales bacterium | reverse complement strand
GGCCTTGCCGCCGAGCGCGAGCAGGGCATCACCATCGACGTGGCGTACCGCTTTTTCAGCACCGAAAAGCGCAAGTTCATCGTCGCGGATTGCCCGGGGCACGAGCAGTATACGCGCAACATGATCACCGGCGCGTCCACCGCCGACCTTGCGGTGATCCTGATCGACGCGCGCAAGGGCGTGCTGACCCAGACGCGGCGGCATTCCTATTTGTGCAACCTCATCGGCATTCGCCACATCGTGCTGGCGGTGAACAAGATGGACCTGATCGGTTATGATCAGGCGCAGTACGATGCCATTGTTGCGGATTACGCAGCGTTTGCCGCCAGCATTGGCATCGCGGCGTTCACCGCGCTGCCGATCTCGGGCTTCAAGGGCGACAACATCACGTCGCCCAGCGCGAACACGCCGTGGTATGCCGGGCCGACCTTGATGGGGCATCTCGAAACGGTGGAGGTGAACACCGCCGCCGAAGCCGCGCGGCCGTTCCGCATGCCGGTGCAGTGGGTCAACCGCCCGAACCTGGATTTCCGGGGCTTTTCGGGGCTGATCGCCAATGGCACGGTGCGGCCCGGCGATGCGGTGCGCGTGCTGCCCTCGGGCAAGACCAGCACGGTGACGCGCGTGGTAACGCTGGACGGAGATCTGGATGAAGCGGCAGCAGGCCAATCGGTCACACTCTGCCTCGCGGACGAGATCGACTGCTCGCGCGGCGATGTGCTCGCCGCCGCCGATGCGCCGCCGCAAGTGGCCGACCAGTTCGAGGCCAGCCTCGTGTGGATGGCGGACGAGGCGATGGTGCCGGGGCGCGCCTATTGGCTCAAGCTCGCCACGCAGACCGTCTCGGTCACGGTGTCGCAGCCGAAATGCACCATCAACGTCAACACGATAGAACGGCTGGCGGCCAAGACGCTGGAGCTGAATGCCATCGGCATTGCCGAGATCACCACCGACAAGCCCTTGGTGTTCGAGGCTTATGCGGACAGCCGCGCGCTGGGCGGGTTCATCCTGATCGACAAGATCAGCAATGCCACGGTCGCGGCGGGGATGCTCAACTTCAGCTTGCGCCGCGCGCAGAACGTGCACTGGCAAGCGCTTGATGTGACGCGTGAGGCGCATGCCCGGCTCAAGGGGCAGACCCCGGCGGTGCTGTGGTTCACCGGGCTTTCGGGCTCGGGCAAATCGACCATCGCCAACCTCGTCGAGAAGAAGCTGCATGCGGCGGGCAAGCACACGTTCCTGCTCGACGGTGACAATGTGCGCCACGGGCTCAACAAGGATCTGGGCTTTACCGAGACCGACCGCATCGAGAATATCCGCCGCGTGGGCGAAGTGGCCAAGCTGATGACCGATGCGGGGCTGATCGTGCTCACCGCGTTCATCAGCCCGTTCCGCGCCGAGCGCGCGATGGTGCGCGCGCTGCTGCCCGAGGGCGATTTCTTCGAGGTCTTTGTCGATACCCCGCTGGAGGAGGCCGAGCGCCGCGACGTGAAGGGCCTCTACAAAAAGGCGCGCAGCGGCGCGCTCAAGAACTTCACCGGCATCGACAGCCCCTATGAAGCGCCTGAAAATCCCGAGATTCGTGTGGACACGCTGCGCGAGACGCCCGAAGCGGCGGCAGAGCGGATCGTGGCGCTGATCACGGGCGAATGGATGCCGACGATCTGAGAGTGTGATCTGAAGTTATGCAGTATCGTCACCCCGGACTTGATCCGGGGTCCCGCTTGGGGTTCGCGCAAGCGGCTGCGTTTGAAGGGGTTTTGCCGCCTTTGTGGTAGATACCCACGAACGCATCGTGTGCCGCCAGCGGGACCCCGGATCAAGTCCGGGGTGACGGAGGCTTGCGGTTTGCGCATAGGCGTCCGTTCGACACGAACGGGTAGGGGGAACGGTACAATTCCATGCGAGGCGAAGTGATGGACGATATCGAACTGGCGCGGCATCTGGCGCGCGGCGCGGCAAGCATCCTCATGGATCTGCGCGCGGCGGGGACGCACGAAGGCAAAGCGCTGGGGGCTGAAGGCGACAGCCGCGCCAACGCCTGGCTCATGGCCGAAGTGGCCGCGCATCGCGGCGATGATGGCGTGCTCTCCGAAGAGACCAAGGATACGCCGGCGCGGCTGGCCAAATCGCGCGTGTGGATCATCGACCCGCTCGACGGCACACGCGAATATGGCGAGGGGCGGAGCGACTGGGCGGTGCATATCGGGCTCGCGGTGGACGGTGTCGCCGCGCTGGGCGCGGTGGCGCTGCCGGGGCTGGATCTGCTGCTCGACAGCGCCGCGCCGCTCCCGCTGCCGCCGATGGCCGCGCGCCCGCGCCTGCTGGTGAGCCGGTCGCGCCCGGCGCGCGAGGCAGTGGCGGTGTCAGACGTGCTCGGCGGCGAGCTGGTGCCGATGGGCTCGGCCGGGGCCAAGGCGATGGCAGTGGTGCGCGGCGAGGCGGAAATCTACCTCCATTCGGGCGGGCAATACGAGTGGGACAATTGCGCGCCGGTGGCGGTGGCCGCCGCAGCAGGCCTGCATGTCTCGCGCATCGACGGCGCGCCGCTGGTGTACAATCAGGCCGACACCTACTTGCCGGACTTGCTGATCTGCCGCCGCGAATGGGCCCAAAGGGTGCTTGACGCCGTAGCGGCAATCGAGGCTTGACCGGCTTCCGGTTTGGCGACACGGGAAGGCCATGATCGACTCCCGCCTGTTCCGCGATGTGCTGGGTGCCTATCCCACCGGGGTATGCGTGGTGACCGCGCTGGCGGAGGACGGGCAGCGCTATGGCCTCGTGGTCGGCTCGTTCACGTCGATCTCGCTCGATCCGCCGCTGGTCGGGTTCTTTCCGGACAAGCGTTCGGGCACCTGGCCGAAAATCGCGGCGACGGGGCGGTTCTGTGTCAACGTGCTCGGCGCGGACCAGCTTGCGCTGTGCCACCGCTTTGCTGCGCGGGCGGAGGACAAGTTTGCCGAGCTGGCGCATGCGCACAGCCCCGCCGGGCTGCCGGTGCTCGACAAGGCCATTGCCTGGATCGACTGCATGATCGAGCGCGTGACCGACGTGGGCGATCACTGGCTGGTGGTGGGCGCGGTGGAAGCGCTGGGCAAGCAGGGTGAGGGCAATCCGCTGCTGTTTTTCCGCGGCCGGTATCACGATCTGGCGCTGCTGACCGACTGAGGCAGCCTGCCTCCCAAAATTGCTACCAGTCGGTAGATTTTTGCACATTCCTGCCGTCAGTTTGATCTCGATCAAGGTCGGCGGCGCGCGTCCGCTGCACAAGCAGGGGGCGCGAGAGGTCCACTCTTACTTCCCCCCTCTCGCCGATTTCTCCCCCACTAGGGCGGCCACCCCCCCGTGGCCGCCCAGTTTTTCGTGGCAGCGGACGCATGCACGATTGCCGCCATGGCAGCGGACTGCTAACTTCCGTTCAGATGAGCGCCTGTGACACCTGTGTAGTTCGGAACCGCGCCATTTGCGCTGGACTCGAGCACCCCGAAATCGCTGCCCTGAGCACGATGGGACGGCGGCGCTCGGTCGCGGCGGGTGAGCCGCTGATCTGGGAGGACGACGACTCCCTGCTCGTCGCCAATGTGATCGAAGGCGTGCTCAAGCTGACCACCAGCACGGCGGACGGGCGCGAGCAGATCGTGGGCGTGGCCTATCCTTCCGATTTCATCGGCCGCCCGTTCGGCCAGACCAGCGCCGCCAGCGTGGTGGCCTTGACCGACGCGCGCGTCTGCGTGTTTGCGCGCAACGATTTCGACCGCTTCGCGCGTGAGCATCCCGAGCTGGAGCACAAGCTGCTCGAGCGCACCCTGTCGGAGCTCGACCGCACGCGCGCGTGGATGATGCTGCTGGGGCGCAAGAGCGCGCCCGAGAAGATCGCGACGTTCCTGCTCGATATGTCCGAACGGCTGGCGGACAGCGGCTGCGCGCCGCATAGCGGCCCGGCCAAGCGCTTCACCCTGCCGTTCTCGCGCCAGCAGGTGGCCGATGTGCTGGGGCTGACGATCGAGACCGTAAGCCGCCAGTTCACCAAGCTGAAAAACGACGGCGTGGTCGCGCTGCCGACGCGGCGCGATGTCGAAATCCTTGACCGGGGCGCGCTGCAGGCGCTCGCTGGATAGCGAAACGCCGGGGCGCGCCCTGGCCGCGTGATGCTCAGAAGCGGTAGGAGACACCCGCGCTGAGCAGCCACGGATCGAGCTTGTGGCGGGTGACCAGCGCTTCGGTGCTGCCGACGTAGAACCGCGCGGTGGTGGCGGTCCAATACTTCTTGGCATCGAGGTTCAGCCCGAAGCCGGACTTGCCCAGCGCAATATCGACACCGGCCTGCGCGGCCACGCCAAGGCTGGTGCTGAGCTTGGCGCGGGTCACGCCGAGCGCGGTGGCCGTGGCGCCGGGCTTGCTGTTGAGCACGATATAAAGCGAGGGGCCCACGCCGACATACGGTTTGATCGCGCCGAGCG
>CAIKKO010000285.1 GCA_903828025.1 uncultured Sphingomonadales bacterium | reverse complement strand
GGCCTTGCCGCTGCCGCCGATAAGCCCGGCTGCAACAAGCCCATAGGCCCCGCCGCCGCCCACCGCGAGCAGCGCGCCCGCCGCGCCGACCTTGAGCATCATGCCGCCGCCCTTCTTCTTGGGCTTGGCTTCCTTTTCCTTCTTTTCGCTCATCGGATGTCCTCAGAATTCAGCAAATGGGGCTAGGGTCGTTCAGGCGAAAATGCCGCTGCGGCGGTCTTCGGTGGACGTTTCGCGGCTGCGCGGTGCGCTGCGGGAGGGGTCGGCGGCAGCGCGCGGCTGCGGCGGGGTGTCCTGTCGCTGGCCCGCGCCGCTGCGGGCCCCGTCCTGCATCTGGCTGCCGGACGCAGAGCTGGATGGGCTGCCGCCCTGCGCGGTGCGCGGCGCGGCATCCGGGCTCGCGGCGGTAGCGGCTTCGGCGGCATGGGCGGCGGCGACGGCCGGGGCGAAGGCGGGGTCCGGGCTTGTCATGGCGACCGAGAGGCCATCGGCGTCGGTCTGAAAGCGCATCGAAACCCGGCCGAATTCGGCATGGTGCATGGCGACCGCGACCGGCGCGCCAGGGCCAGGGCCAGCGCCATCGCGTGCGCGGGCGATGGAATCGACCAGCGCATCGAAACCGATGCCCTCGGCTCGCTGGCCGGAGCCAGCCGGATCGGCGCTGGCCGAATGCGGGTGGGCTGAACCGGCGGCAGGTTGCGCCAACGCAAGCGTGGACGCGGTCAGTTCGGCTGTGTTTGCTGCGGGGGCAGCGCGCGCGGTTTCAGCCTCCGCGCGCGCCTTGCGCAGAACCGGGCGGCCCGGTGGTGCAGAGCTGGTCAGGGCGGCCAGCGTCGAGGGCTGAGCCTTGGTCTGGTCTGCGGCGGGCTGGGCCGCATCCGGGCTCGCCGCGGCGGCAGGATCAGGCGATCCGGCGACCGGCCCATCGCGCTCCAAAATGAACGATGCGGCAGGTGCTGCACCGTGAGCCGCAGGGGCGGCAGCAACGGGCGTTGCAGGATCGGCGCTGTTTGCAGCCGGAACAGCGGCACCCGCAGCAGACGCAGTGGCCGCGCGGGCCGGGGTCAGCAACGGCGCTGCGGCGGGTTTGACGGAAGGCCCCGCTTTTGCGGGTGCTGCGCGCGGGGCCGGGAGCTGTGCGAGCAGCTGCGAAGGCAGTTGGGGGAGCAGTTGGGCCGGGGTTTGGGAAGCCGCAACAGCGCCGGTGCTCCCGCTCGTCTCAGCGGTTTCCGCGTCCGCCTCGGGCTTGGCCGCAGCAACCTCCGCCGTATCGGCCTCGGTCGCGGCGCGCGCGGTCAGCATGACCAGCACGGCCTGCGTTGCCGGATGGACAGGGGTTTGCCGGTCGTTCGGCAAAGCCTTGCCGGGTGCCGCCTCCCCGTCCGCTTCGGCGACGAGGCCTTTCGGGAGCGCAAAGCCGGGGACGGCCGCGAGTGGGGATGCCGGTGCCCCCGCGCGGCTATCGCTTGCCGGCGGTGCGGTGTTGGCGGGTTGGTCTGCCGCAGGGGGCGGGCTGCCGCGCTCCAGATGGGCTGCAAAGCCGCCGCTTGCGGGCGAGTTCGGCAACGTGTTCTGCACCTTGGCCGAGCCCTGCTGCACCGCCTGCTGCCCAGCCTCGCGCACGCTCTCACGCTGGGGGAGCGGGCGTGGGATCAGGGCAGCGGCGGGCGCGGTCATAGATCGGGTTTCCTTGGCAGTCTGGGCAAGCGACACGGGTGGTTAACGGCTGCTATTCAAGAGGCGTGCCAACCGGGCCGCCGCTCCCGCCGGATGAACCCGCCGCGGTGGGGGCAGCGCTTTCAGCGGTCTTGCGCGCGATGCGCTGCTCGGTGGCGGCCACCCGGTCCTCGACCGCAGCGCGGCGTCGCTCGGCCTCGGCAGCTTCGGCGGCGCGGGCATCGGCGTGGACGCGGGCGCGGGCGAGATCGCCTGCCGTCGTCGCGGCAATATGGCTCAGCCCGCCGACAAACTGCCGCAAGCGCTGGAGTTCACCGGCGTCGGTCGCATCGCGGCGCAAGCCATACGCTTCGATCAATGCAGCGGTGCGCGCCTCAAGGTTGGCGACTTGCGTGAGCGCGGCTTCGGCCTTGGCCGCCTCGCCCAGCGCGGTCTGGCGCGTGATCGCACGCAGCCGTTCGAGACGGCGCAAGCGCTTCAGTTTGGCCCGCTCGGCGTTCATGACCCAAGCAACTCGGCAAGTTCAGCCACGCTCCGGCCCAGCGGCACGATCTCGCGCTGCGGCTGGCTGAGGAATGCGGAGAGCTGGGTGTGCATGGCAATCGCGCGGTCGAGCTGCGGATCGGCCCCGGCGCGATAGGCTCCCATCAGCACGAGATCGCGGTTCGCCTCGTAATTGGCGATGAGCGCGCGGAAGGCGCGGGCGTCGGTCTGGTGCTGCGCGGCGACGATATCGTTCATCACGCGGCTGAGCGAGGCGGCGATGTCGATCGCGGGATATTGCCCGCGCTGCGCCAGATCGCGCGAGAGCACGACATGGCCATCGAGGATTGCGCGCGCGGTATCGACCACCGGATCGTCCTGATTGTCGCCGTCCGCGAGCACGGTGTAGAGCCCGGTGATCGAACCGCCGCTCGCCGCCGAATTGCCCGCGCGCTCGACCAGCTTGGTGATCGTGGCGAGCGCGGACGGGGGATAGCCGCGCGCCGCGCCGGGCTCGCCGAGCAGCAGCGCGATCTCGCGCCCCGCATGGGCAACGCGGGTGAGGCTGTCCATGATGAGCAGGACTTGGTGCCCGCCTGCGCGGAAATATTCGGCCATGGAGGTGGCCAGCATCGCGCCGCGAATGCGCAAGTTGGGCGCGTGGTCGGCGGGCACGGCGACCACGATGCTGCGCGCGCGGCGGGGCCCCTGCATGTGCTTTTCAACGAAATCGGAGACTTCGCGCGCCCGCTCGCCGATCAGCGCGACGATCACGATCTCGGCCTCCGCGCCGTGCGCGATCATGTCGAGCAGCACCGATTTGCCGACACCCGAGCCCGCCATCACGCCGATGCGCTGGCCGACGCCGAACGTGGTGAGCGCATTGAGCGCGCGCACGCCGACATCGAATGTCTCGCGCACGGGCGCGCGGTCCAGCGCGCCGCCGCGCACGCCGCCTGCGGGCCAATCGTGGCGCGCGGCAATGGGCGGGCCGCCGTCGATGGGCAGCCCCTCGCCGTCCACCGCGCGGCCCAGGAACGCCTCGCCCACCGGCAGCATCCCGGGCTTGCCTTCAGGCCGGACGCGCGCGCCGGGGCGCAGCAACACGGTATCGCCGAGCAGCATCATCAGCATGCGTCCGCCGCGAAAGCCGATGGTTTCGGCCATGAGCGATCCGGCACCATGCGCGATCCGGCATTGCGCGCCGATGGGCAGCGACAGGCCACTGACTTCCAGCAGCCCGCCATCGCAGGCAGTGACAAGGCCGTAGCGGCGCGGGGCGAAATCGGGCTGGGCTTCCTCGCAGCGCGCGAGGAGCAGGGCGCTGCTGTTCAGCATGCGGCGAGCGCTTCGGTCAGCGTGCGCAGCCACCCGGCCGGGCCATCCTCGACCCCGCCCGCCGCGCCTTCGATGCGCAAGGCCCCGCGCTCGAGGGCGGGGTCGGGTTCGAAGTGCCAGTCTTCGGGCAGGCGCGCACCGACCAGCGCGAGGTCTTCTGGATGGAGGCGGATCACGCGCTCGTCCGCCGCGCGCGCGAGCATGGCGGCGGCGGTTTCGACGCGGCGGGCAAGTGCGGCCGGGTCGGCGGCAAAATCAGCGAGCAGCGGAGTGCACAGCGCCAGCACCGTGTCGCGCAGGCGGGCTTCGAGATCGCGCGTGAGGTCTGCGTTCAGTCGGCCAAACGCCCGCTCGATCCGCGAGCGGGCCGCCTCCTGCTGCGCAATCGCTTCGCTGAACGCGGCTTCAGCATCGGCAGCGCCTTGCGCGTAGCCTGCGGCAAAGGCCTTGACGGCGGGGTCTTCGGGTTCCGATCCGGGCTCGGCTTTGGTCGGGGACTGTCCCCGGTTGAAGCGGCGATCCTGCGTGAAGCCGCCGCTGCCGCCGCCCAGATCCGCGAGCGAGAGCGCGCGCATCGTGTCCGCCAGCCGTTCCGGCATCAGCCTGTCAGACATAGTCGTCGTCGCCCGCGCCAAAGACGATCACGCCTTCCGCGGCAAGGCGGCGCGCGGCGGTCACGACGGCTTTCTGCGCCTCGACCACTTCGGCCATCTTCATGCGCCCGCGCGCCTCGATCTCGTCGCGCACGCCCTCAGCGGCGCGGCTCGACATGGCGCGGAAAAAGTTCTCGCGCGGTTCGGCGCCTATGCCCTTGAGCGCGGCGATGAGCGTATCGGAATCGACTTCGCGCAGCAGCGCGCCCATCGACTTGTCGTCGAGCACGAACAAGTGCTCGAACTTGAACATCTCGTTCTCGATGGCCTTGGCGAGCTGTTTGTCGCTGCGCGCGATTTCGGGCATCACCCGCTTCTCGACCGCGCGGGCCGAGGCGTTGATGATGTCCGCCGCCTCGCGCGGGCCG
>CAIKKO010000284.1 GCA_903828025.1 uncultured Sphingomonadales bacterium | reverse complement strand
CATCGCCGCCGTCGCCAAGGTGGCCCCCACCATGGGCAAGGACGAAATCCTCATCGCCAACCTCTGCGGACGCGGCGACAAGGACATCTTCACCGTTGCCGACCGTCTGGGGGTGACGCTGTGACCCGCCTCTCCGCCGCCTTCGCCAAAGGCCACCCCGCCCTCGTCTGCTTCGTCACCGCCGGTGACGGCCCCACCCCCGCGATCCTCGACGCGCTTGTCGAAGGCGGCGCGGATGTGATCGAGCTGGGCATGCCGTTCACCGATCCGATGGCCGATGGCCCCGCGATCCAGCTGGCCAACCTTCGCAGCCTTGGCGCGGGGACCAAGACCGCCGATATCCTGAAGATGGCCACCGATTTCCGCGCGCGGCATCCGGAGGTGCCGCTGGTGCTGATGGGCTATGCCAACCCGATGATCACACGCGGCGCGGAATGGTTCGCCGCCGAGGCTGCGAAGGCCGGGGTCGACGGCGTGATCTGCGTCGATATCCCGCCCGAGGAAGACGGCGAGCTTGGGCCAAACTTGCGCGCGCACGGCATTTCGCCGATCCGCCTCGCCACCCCCACCACCGACGCCGCGCGGCTGCCCGCCGTGCTCGAG
Source organism: uncultured Sphingomonadales bacterium (assembly GCA_903828025.1). GTDB lineage: Bacteria > Pseudomonadota > Alphaproteobacteria > Sphingomonadales > Sphingomonadaceae > Novosphingobium. The sequence goes on along the minus strand of CAIKKO010000284.1, from coordinate 998 downwards.
GGCTCCTCGGGCTTTCTGTATTACGTCTCGGTCGCGGGGATCACCGGCAAGCAGTCCGCCGCGCTCACCTCGATCGAGGACGCCGTCGCGCGGATCAAGCAGACGGCTGAAATCCCCGTCGCGGTCGGCTTCGGCGTGCGCACGCCCGAGCAGGCCGGGCCCATCGCCAAAGTGGCGGACGGTGTCGTCGTCGGCTCGGCGCTCGTCGAACTGGTCGGCGAACACGGTGAAAATGCGGCGGGCCCGGTGCGCGAACTCGTTACAGCGCTTGCCAAGGCCGTGCATTCCGCGCGAGTAGTGGCCGCATGAGCTGGCTAACCCGCGTCCGCAATTCGCTGCCTTTCGCGCCCAAGCGCGATACGCCGGATAATCTCTGGATCAAATGCCCCTCGTGCAGCGAGATGCTGTTCACGAAGGAGTATGAGGACAACCTCTCGGTCTGCCCGCGCTGCCAGCACCACGGCCGCATCGGCGCGACCGCGCGGCTGACGCAGCTGCTCGATCCGGGTTTCGAGCTGCTCCCCGCGCCCAAGGTGAAGGAAGACCCGCTCAAGTTCCGCGACACCAAGCGCTATACCGACCGCCTCAAGGCCGCCCGCGCGGCCAATCCGCTGCCCGATGCCATGACCGCCGCGCTCGGCAAGATCGAGGGCCACAAGGCGGTCGTCGGCGTGCAGGACTTCGCGTTCATGGGCGGCTCGATGGGCATGGCCGTGGGCGATGCGTTTATCGCGGGCACGAGCCGCGCGGTGGCCGAAAAGTGCCCGTTCGTGATGGTGACGGCGGCGGGCGGCGCGCGCATGCAGGAGGGCATTCTCAGCCTGATGCAGATGCCGCGCACCACCGTGGCGATCACCCGGCTCCATGCGGCGGGCCTGCCCTAGATCGTCGTGCTGACTGATCCGACCACCGGCGGCGTGACCGCCAGCTACGCGATGCTGGGCGATATCCAGATTGCCGAACCCGGCGCGCTGATCGGCTTTGCCGGGCAGCGCGTG
>CAIKKO010000283.1 GCA_903828025.1 uncultured Sphingomonadales bacterium | reverse complement strand
GCCAAGGTGCGGCGGAACTGCACCTCCTCGCGCAGCAGGGTTTCCTCGACCAGCGGCTGTGCGCGGCCGAGTTCCGGAAACGCCTGCCCCATCTCGGTGACGAGCGATCCCACCAGCCGGTGCATCAGCGGCTCTTTCGCGCCGAGCAGGTGCGCGTGGCGCATGGCGCGGCGCATGATCCGGCGCAGCACATAGCCGCGACCTTCGTTCGAGGGCAGCACCCCGTCCGCCAGCAGGAAGCTGGACGAGCGCAAGTGGTCCGCAATCACCCGGTGACTGGCGCGGCTCTCGCCCTCGGCCTTGGTGCCAGTCAGGCCTTCAGACGCGGCGATCAGCGCACGGAACGTGTCGGTGTCGTAGTTGTCGTGCTCGCCTTGCATGACGGCGGCGATGCGCTCCAGACCCATGCCCGTGTCGATGCTCGGGCTCGGCAGGTTCGTGCGGGTGCCATCGGCAGCCTGTTCGAACTGCATGAACACGAGGTTCCAGATTTCAATGAAGCGGTCGCCGTCCTCATCCGGCGAACCCGGAGGGCCGCCGAAGATATGCGCGCCGTGATCGTAGAAGATTTCCGAGCACGGGCCGCAGGGCCCCGTATCGCCCATCGACCAGAAGTTGTCCGTGGGTGGGATGCGGATGTTGCGGTCTGCGGAAAGCCCCGCAATCTTGCGCCACAGATCGAACGCCTCGTCGTCGGTGTGATAGACCGTGACCAGCAGCTTGTCCTTGGGCAGCCCCCATTCGCGGGTCAGCAGCGTCCACGCATGCGTGATCGCCTGTTCCTTGAAATAGTCGCCGAACGAGAAATTGCCGAGCATCTCGAAGAACGTGTGATGCCGTGCGGTGTAGCCGACATTGTCGAGATCGTTGTGCTTGCCGCCCGCGCGCACGCATTTCTGGGAGGAGGTCGCGCGCTTGGTCGCGCGCGTTTCCAGCCCGGTGAAGACGTTCTTGAACGGGACCATGCCCGCATTGGTGAACATCAGCGTCGGATCGTTGTACGGCACTAGCGGCGCGGAAGGCACGATCTCGTGCCCGGCCGCGCCGAAGTAGTCGAGGAAGGATCGGCGGATTTCGTTCGTCGAGGTCATGTCTTGCCGATTAGGCGAGCGTTCGGCGCGGAACAAGCACGTTTCAGCCCTTCGGGCCTGCTTGTCCCCATCCGCCGCCCGATCAGGCGTTGTCCGCCGTCGCAGTTACCAGCCACGCGGCGGCGGGGAAGCAGACCCGGCCGCCGACATGGCGTGATTGCACGAGTTCGAGCAGCCCGCGTTCGAAGGCAGCGCGGGCCTGATCCGGCAAGGTGCGGATGGCGGCGGCAGCCGGTCCGATTCGGCTGAAAAACGAGAGCGCGTCGATCACCGGATTGGTGCCCGAACCCACGACATAGGCAAAATCGAGCGGTTCAAACCGGATGTCACGCCACCCCTTGAGGCACTGCCGGACGTGGTCCGGATCGGCAAAGGCAAAGGGCCCGGGCGCAAAGGCCGCAGGCGCTGAGGGCTTCGCGGGCGGTAGCAACCGCGCAATTTCAGCCGCCCACATGTTTTCTGCCGCCGCGCGGAAACACGAAAACACCAGCCGCGCGCCGGGCGCGGCGATCCGGGAGAAGTGGGCAAAAGCCTCGGGCGGATTGTCGAAGAACATGACGCCGTGGCGAGAAACCAAGAGGTCGACCGGCCCGGATTCGCTATGCCAAGCGGCGGCATCGGCAACTTCAAGCGTCAGATTGGCAAGGCCTGCCGCCCGCTCGCGCGCAGCCTTGATCAGGTCTTCGGAGATATCGATGCCGGTCACAGTCGCGTCTGCGCGCGCGCTGGCGAGCGCAAGCGAGAGTTCACCCGCCCCGCAGCCGATATCGACCAATCGAATGCCCGGTTCCGCTTCGATTGCGCGGAGCAGGTGCGGCGTGAGCGCAGCAAAGCTGCGGTCGGTCCGCTCCCACTCTGCTGCCCAGTTCTGGCCGACCCGGCCTTGCCATTCTTGCGCGCCTGTCATGGCGCGGAGGCTAGGCGCGGCATGACCGGCCGACAAGCGTTATCGGCGCTTTCTTCACATCGAGAAGTAGGGACCGCCCTTCGCGCGCGCGGCCTGCCAGGCAGGCCGGGCATGGATCGCTGCGACGAACGCCGCGAGCTTGGGGAACTGTTCACCCATGCCCTG
>CAIKKO010000282.1 GCA_903828025.1 uncultured Sphingomonadales bacterium | reverse complement strand
GGAACGCCTCGGCATTGGCGTCGCGCGCGGCGGCCCAGATTTCCTCGTCGCCTGCGCCGGGCTTGCCATAGCGCAGATTGTCGCGCGCGCTGGCGGCGAACAGCACGCCTTCCTGCGGCACCAGCGCCATGCGCGCGCGCACTTGGGCGGGGTCAGCCTCTTTCAACGGCACGCCATCGATGCGCACCATGCCGCCCTGCGGATCGTAAAACCGTTCGGCCAGCAGAAACAGCGTCGATTTGCCTGCGCCCGAGGGGCCGACGATGGCCACCGTCTCACCCGGCTCGACGGCCAGCGAAAAGTCCTCCAGCGCGGCCACTTCGGGGCGGCTGGGATAGCGGAACGAGACGTTCTGGAACGCGATCTGGCCGCGCGGCGGCTGCGGCAGATGCAGGGGCCGCGCGGGTGCGGTGATGTCTGGCTGCTCCAGCAGCAGTTCGTTGAGCCGCCCGGCTGCGCCCGCGCCGCGCAGCAGATCACCGTAGACTTCGGTGAGCGAACCGACCGAGCCCGCGACGATTCCGCCGGTCAGCACGAAGGCGGCGATGGTCCCGCCGCTGATCGCGCCGCTGGCCACCGCCGATGCGCCTTCCCACATCAGCACGGTGATGCCGCCGAACACCAGCACGATGACGATGGCGGTCATGATCGAGCGGATCATGATGCGGCGCTTGGCGGCCGAGAAAGTCCGCTCCACCGCTGCGCCGAACCGCGCCGCCTCGCGCGATTCCTGGCCGAACGCCTGCACGACTTTCATCGCCCCCAGCACTTCGCTGATCTGCACGCCGATATCGGCCACCCGGTCCTGGCTCGAGCGCGAGGCCTTGCGCAGGCGCGAGCCGAAGAACACGATAGGGCCGACCACCACGGGAATGCCGATCAGCAGACCCGCCGTCAGGCCGGGTGCAAGCGTGAACAGATAGGCCATCCCGCCCAGCGCGGTGATCGCATTGCGCAGCGCGACCGAGACGGTCGTGCCCACCACTTGCTCGATGATCGCGGTGTCCGAGGTCATGCGTGAGGAGATTTCCTTCGGACTGTTCATCTCGAAGAAGCTGGGCGGCATGCGTAGCAGGTTCGACTGCACGTTGAGCCGGACGTCCGCGACCACGCGCTCGCCCAGCCACGAGACGAAATAGAACCGGAACGCGGTGCCGATGCCCAGAATCAGCACGACCAGCAGCAGCCAGTGGAATGCGGTGTTGATCGTGGCGGTGTTGGCGCCCGGACCGAAGGCTTTGTCGATGATCGACTTGAAGCTGGCCGGCACCGCGATTGTCGCGGCGGAGGTGGTGAGCAGCGCGGCCAGCGCCACGGCGACTTGCCCGGGGTAGGCGGCCCCCTGGCGCAGCAGCATCCGCAGCGGGGTGAGGGTACGCGCAGGGCGTTCAGCTTCAAGCGGTTCGGTTACAGCATCCATCGCGCTCGCCCTAGCCCAAGCGCCGACGCCCCGGAAGGGGGCAGCAGGGCAATCCTCGCGTGGATTCGATAATGGTGCGTTGCACAAGGGGCAGATTCACGGCAGACTGTGCGCAATCGGGGTGTTATTCAGCCTCGCAACAAACAAAAGGTGTTCGCAGTGCTCTACAAAGCCTATGAGATTCAGCGCTCGCTGCTCAATGCAGGCAGCGCGATGGCGTCGATGACGGCCGACATGCTGTCCGATCCGCGCAACCCCATGGCCGGCTTCGGCGGCAGCCAGATGCTTTCCTCTGCGCTGGAGGTCTTCGCCCATGCCGCCGCGCCGCGCGCCAAGCCCACCTTTGGCCTCAAGGTCATCGAGGTTGACGGCACCGCGCACGCGGTGAACGAGACGGTGGAGATGCACCAGCCGTTCGGCGATCTCAGGAAGTTCACGCACGAAGGCCTGCCCGCCGATGCGCCGCGCCTGCTGATCGTTGCGCCGATGAGCGGCCACTACGCCACGCTCCTGCGCGGCACGGTGGAGCGCATGCTCGAGCGCTGCGTGGTCTACATCACCGATTGGGCCGATGCGAAATATGTTCCGCTGGCCGACGGGCGCTTCGATCTCGATGAATATATCGACTATATCATCGGCTATCTCGAGCATATCGGCCCCGGCGCGCACATGATGGCGGTGTGCCAGCCTTCGGTTCCGGCCTTCGCCGCAACGGCGGTGATGGCGGTGCGCGAGAATCCGTGCCGCCCGGTCACGCTCACCATGATGGGCGGGCCGATCGACACGCGCGAAAGCCCGACCGCGGTCAACGACCATGCGATCACCAAGCCTTATGTGTGGTTCAAGCACAATGTCATCACCACCGTGCCGGCCAACTATCCCGGCGCGGGGCGGCAGGTCTATCCGGGCTTCGTCCAGCTCGCGAGCTTCATGTCGATGAACCTCGGCAGCCACATGAACGCGCACTACGGCCTCTACAAGCACCTCATCCAGGGCGACGGCCAGAGCGCCGATGCCGCCAAGACGTTCTACGACGAATATCGCTCGGTCTGCGACATGACCGCCGAGTTCTATCTGCAGACCGTCGATGTCGTGTTCCAGACTCACGCCTTGCCCAAGGGCGAGCTGGTCCACCGCGGCATCCTCGTCGATCTGGCGGCGATCAAGGACACCGCGATCCTGTGCATCGAAGGCGAGCGCGACGATATCTCGGGCATCGGCCAGACCAAGGCAGCGCTCAAGGTCACGCCGAACCTGCCGGAAAAGCTCAAGAAGTATCACCTCGCGCCCGAAGTCGGGCACTACGGCATCTTCAATGGCTCACGCTGGAAAACCCTGATCGCCCCGGTGGTCGATGACTGGATCAAGGCCCACGGCAAGGCCCGCAAGCTCAAAGTCGTCGCCTGACCCTTAAGCCCTCTCCCCTGCAGGGGAGAGGGT